>JAEWHO010000075.1 GCA_023387755.1 Actinomycetes bacterium
GCCTAGCAACGCGGGGGATTAGCAGTTTTCACCTGTCTGCTCGCCGTACCGTCAGCGGCGGGCCGGCCGGTCCCGGTGGCGGGCCAGCCAGTTACGAGGTGACGGACCCGGCCCAAGTTGGGGCTGCGGTAGCAGCCCAGCGGGCGGCCCGCCCCGCAGTGAGGACTGCCACCCCCTCATCCGCTAGGCGCTTGTGTAAGGCGCGGTCTGAGGTGTAGGCCCAGCGGGGTTGGTCAGCCAGCGACCGGGCTAGGTCTACCAGCGCAGTATCGCCATCGTGCGCAGTGCAGACCACCCGGAAGCGATCAGCGGGTGCCTTGGGAGGATGGCAGGCCCGCGCCTGCCCTTCGACCACGGCATGAACCCGCGGATATACGGCCGTCAGTTCGGTGCTGAGCAGGTCGCCCGGCCACGCTGCGGCGGTCGCAAACTGGTGTAGCAGCCGGGTGGTGGCGCCGGCTCGGTCCCGCCACCAGCCATTTGGTTGGGAACCGAGGATATTGGCCATATCCAGCAGTACATTGAGCGGGGCAAGATATTGACGTAGCAGGGGCCAGGTCTGCCCGAATGCGGGTAAGAGTTCGAGGGTGGCGACGTCGTCGACGGGAATCCACTCCACGGCGAGTGACTCCCCATCTCCCACCCCGCCGCGCTGCCAACCCAGGTCCTCCGCGATGACGGTGGTATAGCTCCAGTCGGGATGCTGACGGGTGTGAGTGGCCCAGATCCGCACCTGGCTGGGGTCGATGAGAGCTTCTTCGGCGGTTTCGCGCAGGGCCGCTTCAACGAGGGTTTCGTTAGATGCTGCCGCGCCACCCGGAAAGCTCCAGGTGCCGCCGTGATGGGAGAAGGGCGCGCGGTGTTGGAGGAGCACTTCGGTGGTGGCACCGCGGCGTCGCCACAATAACAGCCCGGCCGCACCGAAGGCACCCCAGTGGCGGGCCCCGCAGGCGCAAGTAATCCAGCGGTCGGCGTCGTGCCGGTGCAAGGCTGAATCCATACCTCCAGCATGGCATATCACACGGGGGCGGGCTCGGTAGCTGGGTTCGGCAGATACTTGGGCGGGGTGGGTGATGGCGCGCGCGGCAGGACGGGCACCGGGCCCGGCGGCCGTAGCTCTACTGCTCCGGGGTAATCACCGCGAGGACCTGCCCGCCGCTCACCTGCTCACCCGCGACGGCGTTGAGCGAACCCACGACGCCCGCGCACGGGGCCGTTAGCGGCTGCTCCATCTTCATCGCCTCAACGACGCAGACCAAGTCCCCGGCGGCAACGCTCTGCCCCTCCTCCACGGCCACGCGTACAATCGTGGCCTGCATGGGAGCCGTCACGGTATTGCCACCGGCGGGGCCTGCGCCACTGCGTTTACGGCGGGCGGGGCGGCGCGGCCGGGATAGTCCAGCGGCGGTGCGGGCGATTCCGAGGCCAGCGGGAAGTACCACTTCTAGGCGCTTGCCGCCCACCTCGACCACCACCCGTTCAGTGGCTTGGTTTTCTTTCTCCGCGGGGGCGGGGACGGCACCCGGTAGCTGCGCCAATTCGTCCGCGAATTCGGTTTCGATCCAGGTGGTGTAGACCTGGAAATCGCCGTCCTGCGCAGTAAAAGCGGGGGCTGCAAGGACCTTTTCGTGGAAGGGGAGGACGGTAGGGATCCCCTCCACTACACATTCGGCGACGGCGCGGCGCGCGCGGGCGAGCGCAGCCTCGCGGTCTGGGCCGTGCACGATAATTTTGGCGATCATCGAGTCGAAATTGCCGGATACCACCGAGCCGTTGCGTACCCCCGCGTCGATTCGCACGCCGGGCCCGCCGGGCCATTCCAGGGTCGAGATCGTGCCGGGATGGGGCATGAAGGAGCGGGCTGGGTCCTCTCCATTAATCCGTAATTCGATGGCGTGCCCGCGCACTTCGACGCTTTCATATCCGAGCTCCTGCCCGGCCGCGATGCGTAGCTGTTCTGCTACCAGATCCAATCCGGTGACTTCTTCGGTTACTGGATGCTCCACCTGCAGGCGGGTGTTGACTTCCAAAAAACTGAGGGTCCCATCGGCACCGATGAGGAATTCGCAGGTGCCCGCTCCCACGTAGCCGGCTTCCCGCAGGATCGCCTGCGAGGCTTCCACCAAACGCTCATGCTGCTGCGGGGTTAAAAATGGGGCGGGGGCTTCTTCAACAAGTTTTTGGTGCCGCCGCTGTAGGGAACAGTCACGGGTAGAGATGACGGCTACTGTGCCGTACTGATCGGCCAGACACTGCGTCTCCACATGCCGGGGGCGGTCCAAGAAGCGCTCCACAAAGCATTCTCCCCGCCCAAAGGCAGCCACTGCCTCCCGCACGGCGGAGTCGTAAAGGTCCGGAATCTCCTCCAGAGTCCGGGCCACCTTTAGGCCCCGCCCGCCGCCTCCATAGGCGGCTTTAATCGCAACCGGGAGCCCATGAGTGCGGGCAAAATCCTGCACTTGCTCGGCAGTATCCACCGGATCGGGCGTGCCGGGCACCAGGGGCGCACCGACTTTTTCCGCAATATGCCGGGCGGAAACCTTATCTCCCAGGGATTCAATGGCAGCCGGTGGCGGGCCGATCCACACCAGCCCAGCATCGCTGACCGCTTGCGCAAAATCAGCCCGTTCGGAGAGGAAACCATAGCCCGGATGGACGGCGTCAGCGCCACTGCGGTGCGCGACGTCGAGAATCAGATCAGCGTCAAGGTAGGTTTCTGCGGCACTGACCCCTCCGAGGGCAAAGGCGTCGTCCGCGAGGAGGACATGAGGGGCGGTGCGGTCGCCATCGGAATAGACGGCGACGGTAGCGATCCCCAATTCTTGGCAGGTGCGGATAATACGCACCGCGATCTCGCCGCGGTTGGCGATGAGGACGCGCGTGATAGGCCGCAGTGACGTCATGGAAACCTCCTTCACTTAACGTGCCTACGCTACCGCCCCGGCCGTGCTAGAAACGGCCCGGCGCGAAACTTTGGGTGAACTTCTCGTAAAGACGAGCCCGCACGCTAGCGACTTTGTAGGTTGTCACAGGAGGGTTGTGGATAGTCGCGCGCTACCGGGGGTCAGGCGAGGGCTCCCACAGGTCGGTAATCGCCACCCCGGCCTGCGCCAACAGCGCCCGCAAGGCCACCAGGGACAGCCCGAGTACGGTATGGTGATCGCCCTCAATCCGCTCGATAAACGGGCCGCCATAGCCCTCCAGCGTAAAGGAGCCGGCCACCTGTAGCGGCTCCCCGGTGGCGATATAGGCTTCGATATCCGTATCGCTGAGTTCAGCGACGACGACGCTCGCTACGCGAGCCACCTGCTCCACGCCAGCAATCTCACCGGCGGCATTAACACTGACGAGGCAGTGACCGGTGTGGAGCAGGCCGGTTCGCCCTGCCATCTGCCGCAGACGCTCCCGGGCCCGCTCGGGGGTATGGGGTTTGCCCAGGGCCTGGCCGTCAAGCTCGAAGAGCGAGTCGCAGCCTAAAATCAGCAGGGCCGGCACATCGGTAGCCGCGCCTGGGGCTGGCGGAGTATCGGGCGCGGGTGCCGCGGCAGTGGCTGGTATTGGGGAGGTGTCGGGTATTAGGGAGGTGGCGGGCCGGTTCGCGGTATGCGGGCCCCTAACTGCCGGGGCCGCGAGCTCGGCCCCCAGGCGGGCGGCCACGTCGAGCGCCTTGGCGTGTGCCAGAACCGATACTTGCTCGGGCAGGCTCAGTGCCTGCTCGGCCTCGCGTTCGGCGGCCGCCAGCACGGCATCCTCATCCACCCGGGAGGGGCACACCTCATGACGGATATGGGCCCCCGTCAGGATGGCCCGCCGCGAGGGAGAGGTAGAGGCCAGGATGAGGCGTGGCGCCCGGCAGTCGGGCGCCGCCACCGCACTCACGGGCTCGCCGCTCACTGCCGGGCCAATTCTGCGCGGAGCAGATCCAGACCAATCGACCCGAGATCGAGGGCCCGGCGATGGAAAGCCTTCGCATCGAAATCTTCCCCGCGGGCGCGGGCCGCGGCCGCGGCGTCGTCGCGCGCTTGCAACCACAGTCGCTCGCCAATCTTGTAGCTCGGTGCCTGCCCGGGCCAGCCCAGGTAGCGGTCGAATTCAAAAGCGAGGATCTGCTTATCCATATTCGCGTTCGCCACCAAGAAAGGCCAAGCCTTGGCAGCATCCCAGGTGCCGCCACCCCATTCAGCGGGGCATTCCTTACCCAGGTGCAGGCCGATATCGAGGACTACGCGGGCAGCGCGCAGACGCTGGCCATCGAGCATACCCATGCGGTCGCCGGCGTCGTCGAGGTAACCCAGATCGGCCATGAGCCGCTCCGCGTACAGGGCCCATCCCTCACCGTGACCGGAAATCCAACAGAACTGCCGCCGCCACAGATTCAACAGCTCCTTGCGGTAAACGGTCTGGGCAATCTGTAAATGGTGGCCGGGCACGCCCTCGTGGTAGACGGTCGTCTTTTCCCGCCAGGTGGTGAAATCGGTGACGCCGGCAGGCACAGACCACCACATCCGCCCAGGCCGGGAGAAATCATCGGCCGGGCCGGTGTAGTAGATACCGCCGGTTTGGGTGGGGGCGATACAGCATTCTAGAGTGCGAATATCAGCCGGGATATCAAAGTGGGTATCAGCCAGATCAGCAATGGCTTGGTCGGAGGTGCGCTGCATCCACTCCTGCAATGCCGCGGTGCCATGCAGTTGCCGTTCGGGGTCCTGGTCGAGCCGGTCCATGGCCTGTGCAACGGTCGTCCCGGGGCCGTAGAGTTCGGCGGCGGTGGCCTCCTGCTCGGCGACGATCCGCGCCAGTTCTTCCAGCCCCCACTCATAGGTTTCATCCAGGTCCACGGCAGCGCCCAGGAAGTAGCGGGAGAAACGCTGGTAACGTTCTCGCCCGACGGCGTCCTCACGGGGCGCCTGCGGTGCCAGCGTCTCGCCGAGGAACTGAGCCAGGTCGGCATAGGCTTGGCGGGCGTCCTTGGCGGCGGCAGCAAGCTCCTCCCGGAGGGATTGGCTCATGCCGGCCTCGCTCGCCTGGCTGACCATAGCGGTAAACATGGACTGATCGGCGTCGGCCAGATCATCGGCCTGTTTGATAACTGCTTCTACCTGCCGCAGTGCCGCTACCTGGCCGGCACTTAGCCCCTGCTCAAGGGAACGCTGGTACTGTTCTAAGGCCTGCGGGATGGCCGCCATACGTTGTGCGATCGTGTGCCAGTGCTCCTCCTGCTCGGTCGGCATGAGTGCGAAAACATCGCGAATATCCTGGACCGGGCTAGCGATAACGTTCAGACTGGAGGTTTCCTCCCCAGCATCAATCAGTTCGATGGTGATGCCGAGCCGCTCCTGCATAGCGGCTTTCGTAACCCGGTCACCATCGTCGGTAACCGGGGCGGCTTCCACATCAGCGAGGGCGGCGGCTGCGGCCTCCCGCTGCGCGGCAATACCGTCAGGCGAGTAGTCCGGCAGCAGGTGATCATAACCGGCAATCCCCATAGCAGTAGCTGCGGTAGGGGAGAGACGGGCCGATTCGAGGGCGTATTTCTCGGCGATCTCGTCGATAGCTGTGGCGGGGCGAGGTGAGGTAGTCATAATCTGGATTCTACGCATAAAACCTAGTGATCCCGCCAGCGCCAGCTATGTGGACCGGGGGTGAAAGTTCGCTGGGAGGAGCGGCCCCGGCTGATCCAGACCGACGGCGGTGATACCTCGGTGTCAGTATCACTGGCAGAACTTTGACTAACAACGTGCAGGCCAGCCACCAGGGCCGCCAATTCATCGTCGTCAGGGGTGCCTGCAACCACGTGTAAATCGGACGGGATGATCGGTGCGCTACTCATCGGCTACCTCCTTACAGTGGAATATTTCCGTGTTTACGGTCCGGGCGGGAGGCGCGCTTAGTGTGCAGGGCCCGCAGGGCGCGGGTGATTGCTAACCGGGTTTGGGCCGGTTCGATCACGTCGTCAACGAAACCACGGGCAGCTGCCTCCCACGGGTTGATGAGCGCATCTTCGTACTCGGCCACCAGGCGGGCCCTCTCGGCTTCCACATCAGCGCCCTGCTCACCGGCCTTACGCAGGGCGGAGCGATGCACGATATTCACTGCCCCGGCGGCCCCCATGACGGCGATCTGCGCAGTAGGCCAGGCAAGGTTGATATCGGCACCGAGCAGTTTTGACCCCATGACGATATAGGCACCGCCGTAGGCTTTGCGGGTAATTACCGTCACGAGCGGGACGGTGGCCTCTGCATAGGCGTAGATGAGTTTCGCGCCGCGCCGGATAATCCCGTTCCATTCCTGGTCGGTCCCCGGCAGGAACCCGGGCACATCCACGAAGGTCACTACCGGCAGATTGAAGGCGTCACAGGTGCGCACAAACCGGGCGGCTTTCTCGGCCGCATCAATATCGAGGGTGCCCGCCATGCTATTTGGCTGATTGGCCACCACCCCGACTGGCCGGCCCTCAATATGCGCAAAGGCGCAGACGATATTGGGTGCGAAGGCTTCGTGGACGAGCAGCATCTCACCTTCGTCCACAACGGTGGCGATCACCTCGGTCATATCGTAGGGGGCCGAATCCGAATCCGGCACAATGGTATTGAGGGCCTCATCGGCCTCGTTAGTGGAGGTATCCGTCTCGGTGGGCCAGATAACCGGATCGGTCAGGTTATTCGCGGGCAAATAGGTGAGCAGTTCGCGCACTACCTCCATGGCATCAGCCTCATCGGCGGCTCGGAAATGCGCGGCCCCAGAACGGGTGGTGTGGGCGCTGGCCCCGCCCAGCTCTTCGAATCCCACATCCTCCCCGGTGACGGCGCGGATCACGTCCGGCCCAGTGATGAACATATGGGAGGTATCATCCACCATCACCACAAAATCGGTGAGCGCGGGAGAGTACACCGCACCGCCGGCTGAGGGCCCCATAATGAGCGAAATCTGCGGGATGACCCCGGATGCCGCCACGTTGCGGCGGAAGATTTCCGCGAATTGAGTCAGCGAGGCTACACCTTCCTGGATACGCGCGCCCCCGCCGTCGGAAATCCCGATACACGGCACTCCGGTACGCACGGCCAAATCCATCACTTTGGTGATTTTTTGGCCGTGTACCTCTCCCAGGGATCCTCCAAAGACCGAGAAATCTTGACTCCAGATACATACCTGGCGTCCATCAACCGTGCCATACCCGGCGACGACGCCGTCGCCCGGTACCTGCCGCTTGTCCAGGCCGAATTGGGTACAACGGTGAGTGGCGTAGGCATCCAGCTCCACGAACGACCCTTCGTCCAGCAACATCTCGATCCGCTGGCGGGCTGACCCCTTCCCGCGCGCCTCCTGCTTCTGGGCGGCGAGTTCGGCCTGTTCAGCCTGCGCTTGCTGGCGGCGGTGTAGATCGGCTAAACGGTCAGCCGTTCCGCGTGCGGGCGGTGGGGTGCCATTGTCCTGGTGGGCGTTGGTTGATTCGCTAGAATTGCTCACGCTAGCCAGCCTAGAGTGTGACGTGCGCCTGGCACAGCTTGATGGTCACCGAGTCACGCCGCTGATCTTGTAGAAATGCCACAACCATGTGTGTGATCACCACGAATCTGGCGGCAGCACTGAGGGCAGTAGGCCAAAGAAGGAGAACTAGTCATGGATGAGGCCTTCCACCTCACGTTCTTGGACTGCGCTGATTCAACCAACTCCGCCCTCCTGGCAGACCTGCGTGAGGGGCGCGCCCGCGCCGGGGATGCCTACGCTACCGGTGATCAGCGCGCCGGCCGGGGGCGCGGGGAGAACACCTGGATATGCCCAGCCGGGGGTGGTTTAGCACTCTCAGTAGCCATCGATCCGGGCCCGGTTGCGCCTGCCCACACCGCGAGCGTCGTCCACGCCGTCGGCCTGGCGGTCCTCGATGCCCTGCGCACGTTCACGCCGGATGGGGAATTGTCCCTCGGCTGGCCCAATGATGTATTGGTGCGCCTACCGGGCTCGCCTGCCCTCCCGGGCTGGGGGCAGTGGCGCAAACTCGCCGGAATCCTGTGCGAACGCGCGGAGGACGGCACCATCGTGGCCGGAATCGGCGTCAATGTTGATCTGTCAGCGGACCGCCTCCCCGTCACCTGGGCCACGTCCCTGTCCTTCCACACCCCCATCACCCCCACCTGGCAGGAGGTTGCCGCGGCGATCACGCAGGCCCTGCCCGGCCGACTGACCGCCTGGCGCAACGGGGGCGGAGACCTCGAGAAGGCCGGCCTCATTCCCGACTTGCTGACCCACGCCGCCTGGCTAGGGCACAGCGTGCGCGCACGCCGCGCCGACACGGTAGTAACCGGTCAATTCCGAGGGGTGGATAGCCAGGGGGCCGCGATTATTGAAACCGAGGAGGGGATGGTCACCTGGTTGAGCGGGGAAATCCGTCAAGTCCGCTTTCACGACCGCACCCGCGCCGGGTCTACAGATACCGCCACCCGCCATATCGAGCGGCTCATCGGGGGCACCCCCACGATGAACGTGCCAGAACTCGCCCAAGCCGCCGGGGTCTCAGACCAGTTCGTCCGCACCTTTTGGCGGGCCATGGGGTTCCCAGACGCCGACGACGACGCCGTCATCTTCACTGAACAGGACGTGCGCGCCGTCCGCTCCTGGCTCCACCTGCTACGCTCGGGCCGCGTCGATCAACGTACCGCCGTCACGCTCCTACGGGCCGAGTCCCATATGACTGACCGCCTCGTTCTGTGGCAGATTGAGGCACTGGTCGACGACGCCGCCCGCCGCTATAACCTCGATGACACCTCCGCTCGGCTAGTCGTGCTTGACTCCATATCGGATTTAGACGAGTTGATAACGGAGCAGCTCGGCTACGCCTGGCGGCGGCAGTTGGCCGCGCTCGCGGCCCGGATCGAAGCTGAGGTGGGGCAGCGGCCGGTCGGGCAGAGTTCCGACGAGTTCCCTCTGGTACGCGCCCTCGGATTCGTGGATATGGTCTCCTACACGCGCCGCTCCCTGGGGTTGGGCGTCAATCAGCTGACCGAGCTGGTGCAGGGATTCGAGTTTATCTCCCGGGACGTCATCACCACGATGGGCGGGCGGATCGTGAAAACTATCGGCGATGCTGTGCTGTATATTGCCGACGATATTGCCACTGGCGCGCGGATCGTCACCCATCTTTTACAGGCGCTAGCTGCCGATCCGCGTCTCCCCCCGGTGCGGGCCTCCCTGGTCCAGGGCCGGGTGGTTTCCCATTCTGGCGATATCTACGGGCCAGTGGTGAACCTAGCCTCCCGGCTGAGTGATCTGGCTGCGCCGGGAACGGTGTTGATGGACGCGAATTCCGCCCAGCTGCTGCGTGAAAGTGACGGGGCCGATGCGTACCGGCTCCTCGCCCAGCCGCCGGTTGATGTGCAGGGGGTCGGGGAAGTCCACCCCGTGGAGCTGATCTACCTCGATCCTCTCGAATCTTAACGCGTTATTTACCCTTTTTCGTGGCGAGACTTGACTATTTCTTGAACTTTCGGTCTACCATGGTGATGTGACTAACGTTCTGCTTGTTGAAGACGATCCCGCTATCGCCGAGCCGCTGGCGCGCGCTTTTTCCCGTGAGGGCTACACGGTCCGCCACCACGGCACCGGCCAGGGGGCCATCGATGATATTGCCGATACGGACCTCGTCGTTCTCGATTTGGGCCTGCCCGATATGGACGGCTTGGACGTTGCTCGTTGGATTCGCAACCAGGGCTTAGCCACCCCAATCTTGGTGCTCACCGCCCGCGCTGATGAAGTGGACCTGGTGGTGGGGCTAGACGCCGGAGCCGACGATTACGTGACCAAACCTTTCCGTTTGGCTGAACTCCTTGCCCGCGTGCGGGCTCTGTTGCGTCGCTCGCACGGTGATCTGACCGATGAGGACGAGCTGGTAGCCCAGGATGTGCGCGTCGACGTCGGCGCTCACCGGGCCTTCCAAGGGCGCCGGGAGTTGCACCTGACCGCGAAGGAATTTGAGCTCCTGCGCGTATTGGTGCGGGACGCCGGCGTCGTCGTCGAACGCGATGCCCTCATGCGAGAGGTGTGGGGCAGCGATCCCACCGGGTCCACCAAAACCCTCGATATGCACGTGTCTTGGTTGCGCCGCAAACTCGGTGACGACGCGAATCAGCCGCGCTATATCTCGACGGTGCGCGGGATGGGCTTCCGTTTCGAAACCGTGGCGAACTAATGCAACGGCGCGCGGTCACCATGACCGTGCTGGCGGTGCTGGTTGCCGTCACCCTCGTCGGCCTGCCGCTAGCGATCCTCGGGCCTTACCTGGTGCACCAGGGGGAGCAGTCCGATCTGGAACTGCGGGCCACCAGTTTGGTGCGCATCATCGAACGCCGACTGGCTTACGATGAGCCGATTACTGAGGGATTTTTACGCCCCTGGGTAGGGGAGGAGACGGATTCACCCGCGCGCATTGACGTCAGTTTCCCCGATGGTCGCGAACTCGTAGTTGGCGGAAAACTCGATTCCGGCGTGATGCGGGCGGTACGTACAACGCCGTCGGGGATCACTCTAACGATGGAAGTATCCACCTACCGCTTTATCACCCGCTCCCTGCAGGTGGAGGGGCTCGTGGTGGCGGGTACGACGGTGGCCTTTCTTATCGCGGTGCTGGTGGCGCGGCGGCAGGCGCGCAAAATTGCCGCCCCGCTGATTTTCTTGGCCGCCTCTGCCGAGCAGCTCGGCTCCGGCCAGGCGCGCCCACGGATCCAGCCGTCCGGGATCGAAGAAATTGACCTAATACAAGCCGAACTGGTTCGCACCGCCGAACGTATGGCGGGACGCCTGGCCGCAGAACGGCAGTTCGCGGCCGATGCCTCCCACCAACTGCGTACCCCGCTCACCGCGTTGTCGATGCGGCTGGAGGAGATCGAGCTGCTCACGGACGACGACGAGGTGCGCGATGAGGCCCGCGCCTGCCTAGAGCAGCTTGAACGCCTCACCGGCGTGGTAGAAGAACTCTTGCAAACCTCTCGCTCATCGGCAGGGGGGAGCACAGAGGCGCTGGCACTCGCGGACGTATTTGCTCAACAGCGGCAGGAATGGGAGCGCTCCTTTGCCCAGGCAGGGCGCGAGCTGGTCTTTACTGAGGGGACGGACCGCCTGGTGCTCGGCACCCCTGGATCGGTGGCCCAGGTGCTCGCAACGGTCATTGAAAATTCGCTTAAATACGGTGCGGGGACGACGACGATTGCCTCCCGCCCAGCCTCGGGGAAGGGCGTCTTTATCGACATTTCTGATGAGGGCGAGGGCGTACCAGATGAGCTAGCCCCCGATATTTTCACCAAACACGTCTCGGGTAAGGGCGGAACCGGCATCGGTTTGGCAGTGGCTAAAGACCTCGCCGCCTCCGACGGCGGGCGGCTTGAGCTCTCGCAGCGTCGCCCCCCGGTATTCACCTATTTCCTCAACGGCGTTCCGGCAGCTCTCAATCCTGATGTGGTACTGCCGCAGGGCGCGTTGGTGAGTGTGGGGCGGCGGCGTCGTCGCCGGTAATGACTGCTGATGGGGTGGTGCCGAGGGTAGGATTTGCCGCGCCGGGAGACGCGCCGGCGGTGCCGGGCTCCTCAGTGAATACAACGTAGCGGTAACACAGGTAGCGGAAGATTGTGCCGAGGCCGACGCCGATAATATTGCCCGCGATATTATCCGCCACCGGCCCGGAGAGGTTCAGCACGTACCGGGAGAATCCCAAACACCCGGCCGCTACTGCGATACCGCCGAGATTCACCAGCAGAAACATGGCCAGCTCCCAGCGCGCCGTGGAACGCCGCGCATGCCGGAAAGTCCAGTAGCGGTTCCCCACCCACGCCACCAGGGTGGCCACAACCGCCGAGATCACCTTCGCGCCCACCGGATGGGTAGCCATGATGTGGCCGGGGCCGTAGACGAGGATATTGAAAAGTCCGGTATCAACCACATAGGCGATCGCCCCGACCGCACCGAACTGGATGAGTTCAGTGAACCATTCGCGCAGGGATTGACCGCGGGTGATGCGAATCAGTAGTGAACCGGAAGAGGGCATAGACCCACCCTAGCGGGGTATCTTGGCTAGCGTGAATTCCTTTACGGTTGCCGTGATCGGGGCCGGCCAGTTGGCCCGCATGATGCAAGAAGCCGCCAGCACCCTCAATATCGACCTGCGTTTAGTGGCCGAGGACGCCAGCGCTAGCGCCGCGCAGGTGATCCCCTGGCAGGTGGTGGGGAAGCCCGACGACGCCGCCGCAGTGCGGCGGGCCATCTCCGACGGCGCAGTTCTCACCTTCGAACATGAACACCAACATGACGATCTGCTCGCGGAACTGCAAAGCGAGGGAGTGAGTGTTCAGCCCAGCCCGGCCGCGCTGCTGTACGCGCGGGACAAGTGGGCGATGCGGGAACGACTCACCGAGATCGGGGTGCCGATCCCGCGTTGGCGGCAGATCGAAAGCGGCGCCGATCTGGAGGTATTCATTGCCGAATGCGGTGGCACATGCATCGTGAAAACCACCCGCGGCGGCTATGACGGTAAGGGTGTGCGCGTGGTTGCGGATCCGCGCGAGTGTGCCGACTGGCTGGAAGCTGACGGCGTCGAACTGATCGCCGAGGAGAAGGTGGACTTCACTGCGGAGGTGGCCGCGCTGTGTGCCCGCCGTCCCTCGGGCCAAGTAGCCCACTGGCCGCTGGTAGAAACAATTCAGGAAGACGGCGTCTGCGCCCAAGTAATTGCGCCGGCCCCGGACGCGCCCGCCCTGGCCACCCAGGCTCGCGAGATCGCGGAAACTATCGCGACGGAGCTGGGCGTCACCGGCGTACTGGCGGTGGAGATGTTTGTGGTGCAGGGGCGGTTGCTCGTGAACGAGTTAGCAATGCGCCCCCATAATTCGGGCCACTGGACCATCGAAGGATCAGTAACAAGCCAGTTTGAGCAGCATCTGCGGGCCGTGCTCGATCTGCCGCTCGGTGCCACCGACCTGGTGGCACCGCACGCCGTCATGGTGAACCTCCTCGGCTGTGCCCACGCCGACCCGCGCACCGGATACGCGGCGGTGATGGAGGAATTCCCGGAAGCAAAACTCCATCTGTACGGCAAATCTGTACGCCCGGGCCGTAAACTCGGGCATATCACGATCCTGGGTGAGGATGCGGCGCAGATCAGCGCTCGCGCACAGGCCGCGGTAGCGGTATGGAAGGGAGAATCATGAGCGAACAGCCGGTAGTGGGCATCATTATGGGGTCCGATTCGGACTGGCCGGTGATGGAGGAAGCCGCGCAGGTGCTTGCGGATTTTGAGATCCCCTACGAAGTGCGCGTCGTCTCCGCCCACCGCATGCCCACCGAGATGATCGAATACGGCCAGCAGGCGGCCGAACGGGGCCTGCGGGTCATTATTGCTGGCGCGGGTGGGGCGGCCCATCTGCCCGGTATGGTCGCCTCCGTGACCCCGCTCCCGGTGATCGGCGTGCCGGTACCGCTGCGGTATTTAGACGGGATGGATTCACTGCTGTCCATTGTGCAGATGCCCGGGGGCGTGCCGGTGGCGACGGTCTCCATCGGTGGGGCCAAGAATGCGGGGCTGCTCGCCGCCCGTATCGTGGGTGCTTCCGACGACGACGTTCGCGCGCAGATGCTGGAATACCAGGAAGCCCTCGGTCAGGTTGCGCGCGAAAAGGGCGAGCGCTTGCGCGAGCGGCTCGGGCGCGAGTAGGTAGCAGGCGGCTTTTGGGCGGGGTGCCGGGTACCTGCGGGTGAGCATCTCGTGCTGCACGTCCGAGGAATACGCTCGCATCCCACTTCTAACAAAATCAAACATTAACGCACAAAATGCTGTACAGACGGGGTGGCGGCGGCGTAGACTGAAGTCATGACCGTACTAGTTGCAGGAGGCGCCGGCTATATCGGCGCGCATGTTGTTCGCCAGTTACTGGACCGCGGGGAACGCGTCGTCATTGTTGATGACTTCTCCACCTCCACCCGCGAGCGGGTGACCGATCTCGACGTCGTCGAAATGGATCTGGCCGGCTGCGATGCTGAGGAGCGCCTCGTTGAGGTGATGAAGGATCGCGGCGTCGATGCGGTGATCCACTTTGCCGCGCGTAAGCAGGTGGGCGAGTCGATGGAGAAGCCGGCCTGGTATTACCAGCAGAACGTGGGCGGGCTAGCCAATATGCTCGCGGCCATGGAAAAGGCCGGGGCGACGACGATGATCTTCTCCTCCTCGGCGGCCGTCTACGGCATGCCCGATGTGGCGACGGTGCCGGAGGATATCGAATGTCACCCGATCAACCCGTATGGCGAGAGCAAACTCATCGGCGAGTGGATGATGGCCGCGTGCGAGCGGGCCTGGGGTCTGAAGTGGGCCGGCCTGCGCTACTTTAATGTGGCCGGCGCCGCGAACCCGGAGCTCGGCGATCCGGCCGTGCTGAACCTGGTCCCGATGGTGTTTGAGAAGCTCGAGGCTGGGGAAAAGCCCGCCATCTTTGGTGATGATTACCCGACACCGGACGGCACCTGCATCCGCGATTACATCCATGTGCAGGATCTAGCGGATGCGCACCTTTCCGCCCTAGATGCCCTGCGTAGTAGCACCCCGCCAGCCGACCGTGTCTTTAACGTCGGCACCGGAACCGGCACCTCGGTGAAGGAAGTGGTGGAGACGATTGGGCAGGTGACCGGCCTTGACTGCACCCCCGATATTCGCCCGCGCCGCGCCGGCGATCCCCCGAAGCTCATTGCCAAGGCAGAGCGGATCGGGGAGCAGTTGGGGTGGAAGGCCACCCGCGATCTGCACGATATGGTCTCCTCCGCTTGGGATGCATGGCGCGCCCGGCACTAGCGAAGGCGTGACTTTGAACAGAGGTCAGCGATGGGGCCGGCAGTGTGCCGGCCCCATCGCATTAACGGCATAACCCCCTTAACGCGCGTGTTATTCGCCATTTTTCCTTGTTTTACGCGTCCCCCCCGTACCATGGACCTTAACCGGCAATGGATGCCGATAGGTAAAGGAGCAGGGGAATGAAAAAGACATATCTACCCGTCGCAGTTGTAGCCGCCGGTGTGCTCGCCGTCGGGATTGTGATACCACAGTTGTCCGCAACGCAGGCAGCCCCCTCAACAGCAGCGCCAGCGCTCCCCGCCACCACCTCAGCGCCGGCCGCGCTCGCAGATATTTTCAGTGCCGACATGAACCTCGATGAGCTCGCCTACCCGCAGGGCGTCAGTGCGCCCTCCCTGGTCGATCTGGTACCGGAGGCCGCGGGTGTAGAGAGTAAAGATATCCGAGTGTACGACGGCGGGGCATCCGTGGTCTTCCGAGCAGCCCCTGGTTCCGGTGATGACTTCCAGGCGGTGGCAGCACAATCGGGGGGCGGGCAGAAGGACCGCCCTGAGGTGCAGGTCGATAAGGGCGACCTCGCGATTATGCGGGCTCTGCACTGGCAGTGTGCCTGGACGAGAGAATTTGTGGACGCCGCTAATGCTGGCAATGAGGCAGCTCAGAAGACCGCAGCCGACCAGCTCGCCATCTTCCCTGATCTGGCGGCGGTGCGCGATTATGGGCCGGACCTGGCGGGCATCCAGGATGACATTATCAACCCGATGATTGCCGGGGATACGGCTGCAGGAGAAAACTGGTTGGCGAAGAGCTGCGGCGGTATTTTCCCGAAATAAGCTGAGCGGCCCATTAGCTGAGAGAGTTCCTCGCAGCATAGCTCAGTGAGAACAGCCCACCACCAGGTGTGCTGACCATGACCCAGTGGGCAGGGCGGGCCGGTATGGCCCGCCCTGCAGCGGCGTCTGCGATCCACTAAAGTTGGTGGAATGCGGCACTTCGATCTGGCCATTATCGGCACTGGCTCCGGCAATTCGATTCCAGAAGAACTCTCTGACTGGTCCATTGCGATCCTGGAAGAAGGCGTCTTTGGGGGCACCTGCCTGAACGTCGGTTGTATCCCGACCAAGATGTTCGCCTACCCGGCGGATGTCGCTCAGATGGCCCGCACCAGCGAGCATATTAATGTGCGTGGCAACGCTGAGATCGACTTCGCCGCCCTCCAAGAACGCGTCTTTGCCGAAACTATCGACCCCATTGCCGCTGACGGGGAGCATTACCGGCGCGAGGAATGCGGAAATATTAGCGTCTATTCCGGCCGCGCCAGCCTGCACAGCACCGATCCGGACGGCATCATCATTGACACTGGCACCGGGGAGCGAATCTGCGCCCGCCAGGTGCTCTTGGCCGCCGGGGCTCGCCCGGCGGCCCCCGCCGTCGTCGAAAATACGGAGTACTACACCAACGAAACGATCATGCGGATCCCCACCCTGCCGCAGCGGCTACTCATTATGGGGTCGGGGTATATCGGCTGCGAATTCGCGCATATTTTCGCGGCAGCCGGCAGCCAGGTGACGATCACCGGCCGCTCGGATGTGCTGCTCAAACATCAGGACCGCGACATTGCGGAGACGTTTACCGAGGCGGCCCGGGAGCGCTGGGATGTGCGGCTCGGGGTAGAGATTACGGAGCTGCATAGCGACGACGGCGTCATCACAGCTACCTTTAGCGACGGTGCGAGCGTCCAGGCCGATGCGCTGCTGGTCGCCACCGGGCGCACCCCCAATGGTGACCGGGTGGATGCGGCGGCGATCGGGATTGAGCTGGATGGCACCCGGGTGCTTACGGATAAGTGGGGGCGCACCACTGTGCCGGGCGTGTGGGCGATCGGGGATATTACCAGCGAGCATCAGCTTAAACATGTGGCCAATGCTCAGGCGCGAGCGGTCTTCGCCAATATCGCGGCCGCCGGGCGTGGGGAGGCCGATGGTAGCCTGACGCCGCTGCCTACAATGCCGGTTCCGGCTGCCGTCTTCACCCATCCGCAGGTTGCCAGCGTGGGCCTCACCGAGGCACAGGCACGCGCGCAGGGCCGCCAGATTCGGGTGGGGCGGCAGCAGATTGCCGATGTCGCCTACGGGTGGGCCATGGGGAAGCCGGCTGGGCTGTGCAAGGTTATTATCGACGCCGAAAGCGATCTCATTGTGGGGGCGCATATCGTCGGGCATGAGGCCGCGCTGCTCGTGCAGCCGCTGGTGCAGGCGATGTCCATGGGAACGCCAGCCGCCGCGATGGCGCGCGGGCAGTACTGGATCCACCCGTCCCTGAGTGAAGTGGTCGAAAACGCACTGTTAGGGGCTCACTAGCCGCGCGGGCACAATAGCGTAGATGGGCGGAGAGCCGGGAATATCCACATGAGCCGGAACCGCCCGCGCCGGTGGGTATCCGCTATTTGGGTTCTACCGTCATATCTGCCGGCGTGAGCGTGCCGTCTTTCAGTTTGGCGAAGAACTGCGGGGCCAGGTTCTCATCCAGCTTCACCGCTGAGCCGATTTTGCCGGGGCGGTAACTGTACGAGCTGATCGGGGGGTGCCCGCGCAGACCATCCTCGCCGCTGGTAGCACGGAAGTACCAGGCTAGCCAGGCGATTGAGAAGATCGACGAATCAGAGTCCACTGTGAGGGCGCTTGCGCCCGCGTTGACGGCGCTAGCCTGCGAGAAAGGGTTAATCAGGAAGCCGGGGGAGAGGGCGGAGGAGACGATCGAGCCGATCACCTGGCGTTGCCGTTCCTGGCGGCCCATATCGCCCAGCGGGTCCGAATAGCGCATCCGGGAGAAGGCCAGGGCGGTGGCGCCGTCGACGTCATGGCACCCGGATTTCCATTCCAGCATCGACTTCTCATCGCTGACGTCGTAGTCCAGGCAGAGGTTCACGCCCCCGACGGCGTCGACAATCTCGCGTACGCCGCCCATGCCAACCTGCACGTAATGGTCAATGGTCAGGCCAGTAAGATTCTCGACGGTTTTCACCAGCATCGGAGCGCCGCCAACGGCAAAGGCGGCATTGAGTTTATTGTGCCCGTGCCCGGGGATTGCCACGTAGGTGTCGCGCGGCAGCGAGACCAGTGCCGTCTGACCATTTTCGGCGCGGTGTAACAGGAGGACGGAGTCGGTACGGTGTCCCTCCGTGCCGTCGGGAATCTCCCCATCTTCCCGGGAGTCGGAGCCGGCGAGCAGATAGGTGGTGCCAGGCGTATCCGCGGCTCCGGACAGCGCTGGTACCCGAGTGAGTTTGCCGTTAGCCCACAGCATGAGCGCAATCGGCCATACCAGCAACATCACCAGAATGGCAGCGAGCACGATTCGCCGCACTCGCAGGCGACGACGCCTCCCGCCTGGCCTTGGCTTCGCCTCAGCAGGGGGTCGGCCGGGACGCTGGGGAGCGCGAGGAGGCTGCTGTGCTCCGCGGCCACCGGCTGGAATCTCCTCTGGTAGGTCAGTGGCCGCGGAAAATGCCGAGGTATCCGTTGGGAGAGCCACGGCCGGGCGGGATGGCACCCGGCCCGCGGATGAACTGGTGGGAGCGCCCGGCCGCCGCGTCGGCCGATGCGGCGGGATTCTCGGGGGTGCCCCGTCTGACTGGCCACTGGGTTGCGCGCCGCTCACGCGGCGCGGCGTCGTCGACCCGGACTGCTCGCCAAGGAGGCTGCGCCGGTGCGGGCTGGCGGGCCGGTCGGAGGCCCCGGCCTCGCGCTGAGTAAACCGCGGGGATTGGCTCGCCTGCAAGGACTGTGACCTGGGCGAGGACTGTGACCTGGGCGAGGATTGTGACCCTGGCGAGGATTGCGGCATCACCGGTCGACGCTGCGGACGGCGGCGCGGCTGGAACTGCGGCGGCTGCTCACTCATGAGGCGTTCTTCCGGGTGCATTCGGGAGCATCATCGGTATCGGCCGCCGTGCGGGAGTCCTCCAGCGTTGGCTCGGGGGTGGGGGTGGGAGTTTGGGTCGGCGTTGCGCTCGGTTCCGAGGTGGGGCTGGCACTTGGTTCTGCGGGGGCCTCAGTCTCTTCCGTGTATCCCAAGGGACGATCGTTCTTAATATTTTCGAAGATCTGCTTCGATGCGGCCGCGTCGAAATAGATCTCTTTATCTTGGAATGCAAACGGCAGGGTAACAAACGTAACCTGTGCTGGATCAATTGAGCGCAGCGAATACGCTAGCCCCGCCATGGTGCTCAGGCTGCCAATTTTTGGCCCTGTTGACAATGATTGGGTGGCGGCGTCAAGGAACTGGTACAGGCTCGGCAAATTAGTGAGCAAGTTGAGACTTAAAGCTTCGCGGACAATCGCGGAGATGAGGCGCTGCTGCCGATCAATACGAGAGATATCCGAGCCGTCGCCCAAGGAATAGCGGGCACGGGCGTAGCCAAGAGCATTGTGGCCGTCCAGGAGGCGGCAGCCCTTATCGATATAGAGATCGGCACGTTTATCCGCAATATCCTCATCTACATAGAGCGGAACTCCATCCAGCGCCTCGACCATATTCTCGAACCCTGCGAAATTTACGACGATATAGTCATCGATATAAATATCAGAGAAGCCCTCGATAGTTTTAATGGTGCAGGCTGCGGCTTCATCTACATTTCCGGCCATCCCGCCCCGGGAGAATGCCTCATTGAATTTTCGGTTGCTGGCTGTCTTCGTCGTCGAACCATCGCGCAGCGTGCACGAAGGAATATTCAGTCGCATATCCCGAGGGAGGGACACTGCATCGACCCGCTTTCGGTCAGCGGAGATATGCAGCAACATGGTGGCGTCTGAGCGCATCCCCTCAATGTTCTTATCCGCCCACTCACCGGTACGTACATCAGATCCAATAACCAAAAGGTTAATAGGTTGGCCGGCGTTCGGATCGAGCGGGCCGGAGCTGGAAGGGCGATCGTCAAGGAGGTTGTCGATGTCAGGGGCTACTTGGATATTGCCCTGTAGGCGGAGCCAGGCTAGCCCGAACATGGTTCCCAGGAAGAGCAGCGCAGCGGTGAAAATCGCCGAGACCTTCCACAGTCGCCGGGCGCTGCCTGCCTTCGCTCCAGCACCATAGCGAGGGAGCTGGCGCTTAGAGCGATGCCGATCTGATCGGCGGGTTTCCACTAGCTGAGGTTCCTGCACAATTCATGATCATACGTCCCCGATCAGCTTGATGTGGGAACTGGCGCTCAGTGAGTGGAAAAATCCGCCCCCAGCCGCACTCTAAGAAGCCTGGTGCCCGCCCTCGTCCTTAGGTGCCGGTCGTCCGGTGGGCACACTGCTAGTGGCACCAGCACCGTTACCCGCCGGTGCATCGTTTCCGTCCGCAGCAGCGGGGGTGGGGGGATCGCTACTGTGGATACCTTCCTCATTGGGCGCCGAGTGGCGGTAGTTTGGATCGTCTAGATGATCCGGGCGGGGAGCCTGGGCCAGGGCGAGTTGCCGGGCCAGCTCCGTAATCCGCCCTTCCAGCCCCGCAATACGCTTGAAGGAGGATGCCAAATATCCCAGGAAAGCGATCACTAGAGCGTATAGGAGTAGGTCCGCGCCACGCCCCACTCCTAGCAGCCGCGCCACCCGGGTGGCGGCAGACGGCGCCATAATGAAGTAGATCGCAGCCACCCCGAAAGCGGTCATGGCCAGGCGCCGGATCGCCTGGTGGCGTGCCCCCGCCGTCGACCGTAAAAGCAAAACCCCCGCGGTGCCGACGCCTACGATGAGGGCGAGCTGAATCCAAAAGCGGTTATCGGACGCGAATGCGGTCAGCGATGCGGATAGGGTTCGAGAAGGCAGGGCCGCCACAGAGGAAGCTGCGACCAATGATGGAGCGGCAGCTAGAGCAGTGAAACCGGAGAGCATGTCCAAAACTCCTTAACGCAGCAGCAGATCGACGAGGATATTGACGGAATTAAGCAGGGACTGCCCCTTGGCCCGCGAATAGTCGGTATAGCGGATATGCACGGCTGCTTCCTCCCAGGGCAGTTGAGTATCCGCCAACTGACTCACAATCTCCGAGGCGTGGGCCATACCGTCCTGGCGGATGCGGATTGCGCCGAGCGCGTCGCGGCGGATGCAGCGCAAACCGTTATGTGCATCGGTTAGCCGCAGGCCCGTGGAGAGTCGGGTGACGAAGGCTGCAGTTTTCAACACTAGGCGTTTTGCTGCCCCCGGTTTGGTGCGCTTATCGAGAAACCGTGATCCGTAGATGATTGCGAGATCGGCTTGCCGTGCTCGCGTCACCATAGCGAGTGCGTCGGCTGGATCATGCTGCCCGTCGGCGTCGAAGGTGATGACGTACTCGGCGTCGGTGAACCGGGTGACGTAATCGAATCCGGTTTGCAGTGCCGCCCCCTGCCCGAGGTTGATGGGGTGTTGGACGACGACCGCGCCTGCCGCCCGTGCCAGGGCGGCAGAATCGTCTCGCGACCCGTCGTCAATGCAGACGACATGCGGGAACGTTTCGCGCGCCTCGGTGATCACGTCATAGATCACGGCGGCTTCGTTATAAAGCGGGATAACCAGCCAGGTGTTGGCTGCAGGAGCGGGCGTCATACGAGTATTGTTACAGGTGTGCCGGCTAAAGGCTGGTGAAGGCCCGCTGAAAAGGAGACCTTATGGGCGTAAGAATCGTCGAATCGGCCGATGTGTCGCCGGAAGCTGTCATCGGAGACGGCTCCAGCGTGTGGCATTTAGCACAGGTGCGCGAAGATGTGCATATGGGGGAAGGCTGTATCGTCGGGCGCGGCGCATATATCGGCACCGGCGTACAGATGGGCCAGCACTGCAAGGTTCAAAATTACGCCCTGGTCTATGAGCCAGCGCAGCTGGCGGACGGCGTATTCATCGGCCCCGCCGTCGTCCTCACGAATGATCACTTTCCGCGCGCTATCAATCCCGATGGCTCTCTCAAGTCAGGCGAGGACTGGGAACCGGTGGGCGTCACGATCAAGAAGGGCGCTGCCATTGGGGCGCGTGCTGTGTGCGTCGCGCCGGTAACGATTGGTGCCTGGGCGACTGTGGCGGCCGGGGCTGTTGTAGTGAAAGATGTCCCAGATCATGCCCTTGTTGCCGGGGTTCCGGCGCGTCAAATTGGGTGGGTATCCAAGGCAGGGGTCAGACTGGAAGAAACAGACGACGGGTACCTGGTGTGCCCTCACAGCGGCGAGCGTTATCAGCTGGTCGATGGTGAATTGAAGGAGAGTAAATGAGCAAGGCGTTCATCCCCCCGGCAAAGCCGATTATCGGGGACGAAGAGCGGGCAGCCGTCGATGAAGTTCTCCGCTCCGGCATGGTGGCACAGGGCCCCCAGGTAGCGGAATTCGAGAAGGAATTCTCGGCGCATATGGTCTCCGGCCGCGAATGTGTGGCTGTGAACTCCGGGACCTCCGGCCTGCATCTGGGACTTCTGGCCGCTGGGATCGGTGCAGGGGACGAAGTTATCGTGCCGTCCTTCACCTTCGCTGCCACCGGTAACTCCGTGGCCCTCACGGGTGCCACCCCGGTATTTGCGGATATTGAGCCGGACTACTTCTGCCTCGACCCGGCCAGTGTGGAAGCCTCCATTACCGATAAGACCAAGGCGATTATGCCGGTGCACCTGTACGGGCACCCGGCCAATATGCCCGCCCTGCGCGAGATCGCCGATAAGCACGGCCTCATGATCTTTGAGGATGCTGCTCAGGCACACGGGGCCAGCCTCAACGGCGAGATGGTGGGTACCTTCGGTACCTTCGCTATGTTCTCCCTGTACCCGACTAAGAATATGACCAGCGGTGAGGGCGGTATGGTCTCCTGCGGTGACGCCGAGACTGCTCGCCGGGTGCGCCTGCTGCGCAACCAGGGTATGGAACGTCAGTACGCCAACGAACTGGTGGGCCTGAACAACCGCATGACCGATATTCACGCTGCTATTGGCCGCGTCCAACTGACCAAGGTGGACGGGTGGACCAAGACCCGCCAGGAGAACGCGGCCTTCCTGGACGCGAACCTGGATGGTGTTGTGGTGCCGCCGGTGGCCGACGGCGCTGTGCACGTGTACCACCAGTACACGATCCGCGTCGAAGAGACCGACCGGGATCGTTTTGTGCAGGCGTTGAAGGAAGAACACCAGGTGGGCTCGGGCGTGTACTACCCGATCCCGAACCACCGCCTGGAATCCCTGACTCACTTTGCGCCGGGCCTCGATCTGCCGCAGACCGAGGCTGCTGCCAAGTCGGTTGTGTCCCTGCCGGTACACCCCTCGCTTAGCCAGGAGGACCTGGAGCGCATTGTTACCGGTGTGAATGCCTGTGCGAAGGCAGGTGCCTAAATGGCGAATCTGCGTGTAGGCCTTCTGGGTATTGGTTCGATGGGCCGCCACCATGCCCGCGTCATTCGTGAGACCGAGGGAATGGATCTGGTTGCCATCGCCGATCCGGGTGGTGACAAATTCGGCGTCGCCAAAGATCTTGAGGTGCTGCCGGACGTCCACGCCCTCATCGATGCCGGGATCGACGCCGCCATGGTGGCCGTCCCGACGATCTATCACGAGGAAGCCGCACTTGCGCTCGCGGACGCTGGCGTCCACACGATGGTGGAAAAGCCGATCGCCCATGATGTGGAATCCGGGCGGCGCGTAGCCGAAGCCTTCGAGAAGGCTGGCCTCGTGGGGGCCGTGGGGTATGTGGAACGTTGCAATCCGGCCTTGCTGGCGATGCGCGAGAAAATCGAAGAGGGGCTGCTGGGGCAGATCTATCAGATCTCTACCCGCCGGCAGTCGCCCTTCCCAGCGCGTATCTCCGACGTCGGTGTCGTCAAGGATCTCGCTACCCATGACGTGGACCTGGCCGCTTGGGTGGCCGGCTCCACCTACGAAACCATCTTTGCCCAGACGGCCTACAAGTCAGGCCGCGAGCACGAGGATATGGTGACGGTCGCCGGCCGTATGGCCAATGGCGTGCTCGTCAACCACCTGGTGAACTGGTTGACTCCTTTCAAGGACCGCACCACGGTTGTGACCGGCGAGAAGGGAGCTCTGGTAGCAGATACAGCGCTCGGCGACCTGACGCTGTATCGCAATGGCACCATTCCGATCGAATGGACCCAGGTGGCTAACTTCCGGGGAGTAAGCGAAGGGGAAGTTACCCGCTTTGCCCTGCAAAAGCGTGAGCCGCTGCGCGTGGAGCAGGAGAACTTCCGCGATGCCATCCTCGGCAAGCGCAACGATCACGTGACCATGGCGGAGGGTGTGCGCACCCTGGAGGTCGTTCAGGCGATCCTTGATTCCGCCGAACAAGGGCAGGCTATCTCGCTGTAAGCCGTACGTAGAGGCCCTAAATATTCGACGACGCCCGCGGGGTTTAATCCTACGGGCGTCGTTCTGGCTCAAACCGTGAGACGACGCCACTATGTCGCAAGTTCAGCATAGTCTGGATAGACAGTATCCCCTTAACAAAGGCATATCCATGCGAGTTCGAGCCTGCCTGGCCGCTTTCATCTTGGCGGTGAGCGGCGTCGTCACCCACGTCAATCCCGCCGCGGCTTCACCTACCCCTGCGCCAGCTCCGGTAAACCCCTCTGCGCCGGCGCCAGGACCGAGTGAGCCTACTTCCGCGCCGAGTACACCAGCCCCGAGTACACCAGCCCCGGGTGCGCCAGCTCCGGGTGCGCCAGCTCCGGATGAGCCAACACCGGCCCCCAGTTCACCGGCCCCCAGTTCACCGGCCCCGACGGCGAGTACGCCCGCACCCGATGCGCCGACATTGGTGCCGACGCCACAACCGAGCGAGTCTGAACCCACTGAACCCAATGACGCTCCCGCAGATGAGACCACAGAGGCGAGCCCGCAGGCGTTACAAGACGTTACTCCGCCAGCTCCTACCCTGGTCGAAGGGGGATATCTCCTGCCCGCGACGGATGGTGTCACCTGGATTGCCGGTGGTGTTATTAAAGAACCCGGTAGGCATAGTTTCGCAAATAGTAAACAGAAGAACCGCCTCATCGTTTCTGCGTTCACTTCGGATAAAGACCGCTACCGCTTGGTAGGCACCACCTCGTGGGTGTTAGGCGAAGGTCGGCTCGGCCCCTCCCAACCCAAACGTTCCAACACCTTCACCTGGGAACCACGCCAACAAATTGGGCAAGGATGGACGGGGAAAGTATTCTCCGTCAATGATTTCGATAAGAACGGCAGCGGTGACCTCATGCGGGTGGGGGATTACGGGCAGCTTATCTACTACCCGACATTTGGTGATGGCCGCTTTGCTTCCCCGATCTATTACGGCTACGGCTGGGATCGGTTCCCGCTCCTTACCAGCGGTCATGACTTTGATGGCGACGGCAATATCGACATCCTGGGAGCCGATAGAACCGGGCAACTATTCCTCTACCGTGGCAATGGTGCAGGAGGTTTTAAGGGCGCCCGGGTTGCCTACGGGTATGGCTGGGAGGCCTTTGCTCGCATTTCTTTAACTCCCGCCCAGGGGGCCCTTGGGCCTCGACTTGTCGCCATAGATAAGGCCGGGCAGATGTTCGTCTACGAGGGCGACGGTCGAGGAGGCTTCAAGGGCGGTAGAACGCCACTCGGGTTCGGCTGGAACCTCGTCACCAATATGCACAGTGGAATTGACTGGAACCACGATGGTTACGCCGATCTTATTGCTACGGATACGGCTGGGCGGCTGCGACTTTATCCAGGCAACTCCACCGGGCTGTGGGCCGGCTACATCCAGATTGGGCAGGGCTGGACCTCGCAATTATCCATCCATATGCAGGCGGCCCCGAACGAGAATTTCCTGTGGTCGGTTGACCGTAACTACCGTCTGTGGCGTTACGTCAATCACCAGACAGGCCACGTACCCTCTAACGTGGATAAGCAGACGGGCTATGTGCGTTCCGGATACCGGCTGAAGCCAGATGGTGAGTTCCCCTCGGCAAAGGATCAACGGGTCGCTCCGGCATGGCCTCTCGATGCGAATCGGGTACCGATCGTCAAGGTTCCAGGGCTTGCGAATGGAAAGCGTATTTACCATCCGGTCGCCTATGCCCATTACACGCTTAATTCCGTGGAGAACGCTGTATTTGTTAGCGATCCGGCGGTTAAGCAGGAGGAACTACTGCGGGCTCGAGCCGGCGCTAAGGCGTTGGTGAATGGTGCCACTATCGTCGGCGACGAAATGTGGTTCCCCTACGGCTTCCCCTATTTCAACTGGGGTGCCGATAGCGTTTTGCGGCCGCCGTGGTACTCGGGAATGAGTCAAGGCTTGGCGCTCGCCGGATTCATCCGGCTTGCCGAGCAGACGGGCGAGATTCAGTGGCGTCAATATGCGGATATGATCCTGGCCAGCTTCTACACCCCGCGGCCTTCTAATCCCTGGTTCTCACTGGTAGACGGGAACGGATATCTGTGGCTGGATGAGTATCCGGGAACGGCGATCCCGTCGAAGGTTATCAACGGGCAGATGTTTAGCATGGAGGGGATCCAGTACTACTACCTCATTACCAAAGCTGAAGCGATGCAGCCCTTATTCGACGGCGCTGCCACTGCACTTGTGGCAGGATTCCGTGACTACCGGGTGCCTGGGCAAGCCTCCGCCTACTGTGCCTCGATCCAGTGTTGGACGGATCGGAGTCAACCGGTTGGCTATCACCGAATTGTGATTAACCAACTCAGGGACCTTGGCGGTGCTACTGGCCATCCGGTCTTCACCAATATGGCTAACACCCTGCGGCGGGACAGGCCCTAGATAATCGCCTCCTGAGGTGGGCTTCACCAGAGGTAGCCGCTATTGCTTCTACCTCTGGGCGCGGCTCCACCGGCCCTGTATGAAGGCCCGCGCCCACAGCCCCATCATTGCCTGGCCTCGGCTGAGATTCCAGGCGGCGTGGGCGCGGGAACGGTCGGTAATAAAGGCGTCCAGCCCGGTGGAGTCGGTGAGGTTTGCGCGCACCGTGTAGGCTCGTTCTGCCACCGGCAACAGATGGGTAGCCTCCAGTATCTGCTTCACCCGGGAGCGCTGCCCTTCGCTCATGACGATTCCCTGATACAAGGGAATGTTGTCGGCGCGGGATCCCATATCGCGCTGCAGTCGCTCAGCAATATAATCCGCATACCACTGCCGAGTAAGACTACACCGCGGCCCGGCCTGCTGAACTGCGGTGAATACGCGCTCGCTGAGCATGGGCATCTGCCAACCGAGGCCATAGAACTCGTAGGCGCGTACCGAATTGTTGATGTATTTGGCTTGCCGTTCACGCACGTTATACGCCTCGATTGCACTCTGTGCCATACGGGCTGAGCCATCACAGGGGGAGAGGAAACTACGCATATGCGCGAGGTAGCGAGGGTTGCTCTCGGGCCGGTCAGCTTTCCCCTGTAGACAGTAGTGGTGGTGGGCAATTGCGCGGGCAATCGCGCCCGTGGAAATGGGGCCGGAGGAATCCAGTACCTCCGGATTATGCATATTCCCCACCCACGTATGGCCGGGGAAAAGAACATCGCCCGGGCGGATAATCTCCTCGGCCAACAGGTGTTCTAGCGCGAACCAGTCCTGGATATGCGGCAGGCTTACGCCGGCGTGGCAGTAGGTCAGAAAATCAGCGCGGTCGGGCTCGTGGAAGCGGGCCTGCACCTGGTGGCGCGGATAGGGCACCATATGCCAGTCGAATCCTGCGGCCTCGGCTATTTGGCGGGAAATCACCGATTCCCGCGAGCCGGGGGTGCCGTAGGTGAAGGTGACGGGTTCGACGCCGAGCCGATAGAGACTGCTTATGAGGAGTCGGGAGTCCAGGCCTCCCGAGAGTGGGACGACGACGCGATGACTACCCACCTGCTCTAAGGAGCGCTCCAATGAGGCGGAATAGGCGGTGTCAAAAAGCTCCTGATATTCTCGCGGATCGTCGATACGGTCTGATGAATACTCCAGCCGGCCCCAGTCGTCGATCGTGACGCCGGTGGGCAGCTCCACAACACCCGGGCAGCCGTCCCCGCTAGTGGCAGGAGCTGGAGATGGGGATAGGGCGATGTGGGTGGTGGTTCCCTGCAAGGTTTGGTAAACGTCGTCATAGAGGGTGCATGCGCCGGGCACAAATCCCATCGCCATGAATTCCCGCTCACTCACATGGTCCCGGCGTAATGGGTGCGGCCAGGCAGATAGATCATCACCGATGCAGATATCCTTCCGCCGGCTAAACAGGACCGGGCACGAGCGGATGAGGTCCTGGATAATGACAACTTCACTGCGTGGGTAGCCCGCGGGAGTGTTACTGCCATACTCCACCACCACCGCGCCGCCGTCGTCGCATACGGTAGCGATCAGGTCAGCAAGGGGCGGCACCGGGGCACCATTATCAGCGTGGAGTTGGGTAGCCACGGTGCCACGTGCCCACACGGTAGCGTCCCGGTAGGGCAGGCAGCGCCAGGATGGGGTAAAGCAGTAATGAATTGGAGTACTCACATGGATGAGCCTAATGGGTTCGCGCTGGGATGGCCTCTATGGCTGCCTGGTGGGGAGTTTTTCGCAATCAGCATTCCGCGTTACAGTGGGCATAGACAACGCTGATTGAGAGACCTTATGGCTACGATGATCTACCATGCGCCGTATGCGCTACAGCCCGAGCGGGCTACAGCCTCGGCGATTCGCCCGATACGCATGTTGGAAGCGTTCCGGGAACTGGGCTATGAGGTCTTAGATATTACCGGCGACGCTGCCACTCGCGAACGGCGCATTCGCGCCCTGCACGCCCGCCTTGAGCGCGGTCAGCGTATCGACTTTCTCTACTCCGAAAGCGCCACTATCCCGCCGTTTATGACGGAGTCTCATCACATTCCCACTCATCCCTTCCTAGATCTGGGGCTGCTACGCACCTGCTCCCGCCGCGGGATTCCGGCGGGCGTGTTTTACCGTGATCTGTACTGGAAATTCCCCGAATACCGGGAGCGGGTTGGGCAGCCCCTGGCAACCGCGATGACGGCGGCATATCGGATTGAGTTAGCCGCGTATAACCGCTGGTGCGATACTGTGTTCCTGCCTTCAGAGCGCGTTTATCCCTACCTGAGCGAGTTATCTCGCGTCCGATTAGCCCCACTACCGCCCGGCAATTCCCTGCCGCCCGTTGGGGAAGCCAAGGTTCAGGAAGGGCCTTTGCAGATCCTGTATGTGGGCGGCGTCGGATCCCACTATCGCTTCCATAATCTCGTGGCGGCCGTCAGTCAAACCCCCGGCGTTATTTTGACGATCTGTACCCCGCAGGAACTGTGGGAGGCCCACGCCGGTGAATATCCGCAGGCGCAATCCCCCCAGGTGCGGGTAGTCCACGCGCGGGGAGAGGCTCTGATCGATCTGTACCGGGATGCAGATATATGTTCACTGGCGGTGGAATCCGATGAGTATTGGGATTTCGCTGCCCCCTTCAAGCTCTATGAATATATGGGATATGGAAAACCCGTCCTCAGTACGGCGGGCACGCTCAATGGGGAGATTGTTGCTGCCGAAAAGATTGGTTGGGTGACCGATAATTCCGTCGCTCACATATCTTCACTGCTTGCCCACCTGCGCGATAATCGGCACGATGTGACGGCAGTGGCCCAGCGCTGCCGGCAGGTACGCTTGCACCATAGTTGGCGGGCTCGGGCCAGTTTTGTGGCCGAACATCTGACTGATAGTGCGGCCCCGCATACATCGGCGTCGTCGCGGTCTCAATCCCCGCTCACTGCGCCGCATTCAGCCGAGACGTGTGCAGGTGAGGCCGGAAAGCAGGGGCAGCAATGATGCACGTTCTGTGGACGCCTTCCTGGTGGCCGAGTCCAGCCGCGCCCCTGGATGGGAGTTTCTTCGCGGAGCAAGTCGGCATGCTCCGCAACGCGGGCATCGAAACCGGCGTTATCTGCGTACGGGGCGGCAAACCACAGGATTTCTTCTCGGTGAATGTGGGGGCGGGACGCGAGAAAATGGCGTCTTCGGCGCTAGTGCCCCTCGGTATTGTGCCCGGCGACGCTGCCCTCATCGGGCGGGTTTCCCGCCGTCTGGGACGAGCCTACGCAGCTGAATTTGGGATCCCTGACGTCATCCATGCCCATTCGGTCTTCCCAGGTATCATCGCCGCCCGGGCCTTGGCCGAACAATGGGGGATCCCTTACGGCATTACCGAGCATCGTCCCTCGAGTCTACTGCGCAATCCACAGAGTTTCCGGTACGGAATTATTCGCGCCGCCGTGGCGCAGGCTGCCTTCCGGAACTCAGTGTCTGCCGATATGGCCACCAAGTTGACCCGCTACTACGGGGCTGCATTCGACATACTGACCCTGCCAATTGCAGCCCCATTTTTTGAGCGCCCCCTGCGCGAACACCGCGGCAGCGGATTCACCTTTATTCACGTTAGTAATCTTGACGACAATAAGCGTCTGCCGCTCACATTGGCGGCATTTGAACCGGTCCACCGCGAATTCCCCGATGCGCGTTTCCTCGTCGTCGGCGGGCAGGGAGCCGAACTGCAAGCCGCGCGCGAGTACGCGGCATCCCTACCGTGCCGGGACGCCATTGAGATATACGGGGCGGTTTTGCGCAGCGATTTGCCCGGGCTTATGGAGACGGCAGATTGCCTCGTGCTCGCCTCTGCGCGGGAAGCGGGGGGCGTCGTCTTGGGAGAGGCACAGTCACTGGGAATCCCCTGTATCGTTACCGCAACCGCTGCGGGGCGTTTTATGGTCACGGATGAGACCGGCAGTGTGGTGCCAATCGATGATAAATCTGCCCTCACCCGAGCGATGCGTGCGATGGTAGAGACTGGGCCACGAAATCGCGCCGCCATTCGCGAGGTGGCGCGTGCCCGTTTTAGCCAAGAGACCTTTGTTAACACACTTCTCCCTATCTACTCGGCGGCCATTGAGGCAGTCGGGCATGCGGATAGGGAGGGTTAAAAGGAATATGCCAGCTCTTCAGTCATGGGCTGACGGGACGACAATTGCACAATCCGAACGGTGGCGTCAGCGCGTGAGAGCTGAGAATGTAAGGTGGAAAACTGTAGTGCGTGGTGGTGTAGCGATGGTTAGGTGGTTGACGTCGTGCTGATGTCCTGGCTCCCATTACTTCCCACCGCGGGCATCCTCGTGGCGATCGTGTACCTGCCGGGGCTTGCTCTCGTCCTGGCGGCATATCCGCGGTGTCGCCCTATCCTTGCTCTGGCCCAGGCGCCTGCCTGGACGACCACGTTAATTTTTGCGTTTAGTATCGTCCAACCTGTACTCAACATCACCTGGAATGGGTGGGTACTCGTTGGGCTTACCCTCCTGGTCGCGGCCGTAACGGCGCTCATTCGTTGGGGATATCGCCGAAACCGCAAGGGGGCAGATCCGGTCTCTGCCTCCCAGATCATCAGTCTCTGGCGGCAGGACGGGAAATACCTTCTGCTCACCGCGGTTCTATGGGTGATAGCAGTCGCCCCCCTAATGTGGTTTGGAAATGCTGCCAATCCGGTGCAAGGCGGCGACTCCAGCTACCACTACAACCAGGTGTGGCTGATGAAGCAACACGGAGATATCTTCCCGCTTACTTCCAATGCCACCATGGGGGGCCTCGATCCGACTCCTTGGTACTACCCGAATGTATGGCACGCTTTGATTACGGCTACGCCGGGAGACGCCACCAGCGTCTTAGCAGCGACCAATGCAATGCTGCTGGTACCGCCACTGATCTTCCTGATTTCAGTGGGAGCATTGACGGCTGTCTGCGGTCGCTCATTCGCCTATTATCCCTGGGGTGTAGGAGCCGCTTTCTTAACTCCAGTGGCCTTGCTGCGGCTCGAATTAATCACCACCCTCTGGCCTTTCGTATTCGCTTTTAGCGCCCTCGGCGGTGTGCTGGCAGTGGCACTGGCACAGCTGCGGAAGCTGACCCCGGACGAGCACTCCGTCGACGGACCCGGCGCAGGGGTGACCGACTCGAATCCGTCAGCACCCACCTTGTCCGGCACCGCGCGGGCGCTTAGCAGAGTAGCGCTCATCGGCATTCCTCTTATCGGGCTTATGGGAGTGCACCCGTCTGTGTTACTACCGGTGGCTTCTAGTGTGTGTGGGATCGCCGTCGTCGGCTGCGTTCTTAGTGCGGTTCAGCATCTGCGGGGTGACCGGAGGCGGGAGGCTGTACGCGTATTTTCGGTGGCTGCCGCACTGGTAGTGGCCGCGTGTATTTTCGTCGCCGGGCCGGGCCCCCAACAGGGGTATTTCTCTCGGATTCCCAAGCTTACTTGGGATTCGCTCGTGGTAAAGCTCTTCTGGGCCACCTCCCTGTACCTGCCCCACGGCGGGCTGCTACCCATTCTCTTCTTTGCCACACTTTGCTTAGCCGTTATTGCTGTGACCGTCTGGGCAGCAAAGTGCGGGTATTGGCCGTTGGCAGTTGCTTTTGCTGTGCAGTGGCTCATTATTATGGCGAATTACGTCCCGCTGCCTATTGTTAGCAGGGTGACGGCGCTGTATTACTCGGTGCCAAGCCGCGCTGGTATGGCCGCCGCAATATTCTTGGTTCCCCTATTCGGATTGGCACTGGGGCGGTTGTGGCAACACTATGCCCCTCGAGCCTGCCGCCTATTCTCCGAGCGGTCACGGTCGTTCAACTGGCGGTCTTCGACCAGGATTCGGCGAGCTGGATTACGCCCGGCAGTCGTGGTGTTATGTGCGGCCGCTGCGTGGGGGACTCAGATGTTCGGCATCGAGCAGAATGCCTACGCCACCTTCAGCCCCCATCCCGATGATGCACGATACCTGGCGGACGCCGATGAACTCGGGCTGATACGGCGCATGGCAGAACATATTGAGCCGGGCCAAGAAGTGATCGGCGATCCGGCGGCAGGGGCAGCGCTCCTGCCAGCAGTAGTGAATGTTCCCGTCGTCTGGCCCTACCCAAACATGCCGGAGGACCCGGATGATTCCTATCTGATCAAGCATTTTGGTCGCTTAGATGCAAAGGTATGCGCCATTGTTCGGCGGCATAATCTCCACTATTTCTACGGGGATAAACCTCGCTGGTACAACAGCCAGTGGACAGCGGCCATGCGCCCAGGCCTGTACTTCTTTGCGCCCCAGCGAGGTTTAACCCTTATTGATCACGGTGGGAGTGCAGCGCTTTACCGCATCGACGCTTGCTGGAAGTGATCGATCAACGCCTGTACGGAGCGGTTAGCCGCCTGCCCGTCCCCGTAGGGAGCGTCACTGACATCGGCTGGGCGGGGCCGGCTAGCCAGCCGCGTGAGGGTAGTGGCATCAGCGAGGACGTTCCACCCCAGCTCGATGGTCTCCACCCATTCGGTTTCACTGCGGACCGTCGTGCAGGGGGTGCGCAGCAGGAAGGCTTCCTTTTGCAGGCCACCTGAATCAGTGATCACCCCGCGGGCGTGCAACACCGACGAAACCAGATCCGGGTAAGCCAGGGGTGCATGCTCCATCAAATTGCCACGCGCAATAGTAAGTCCGTGCTCCTTCGCCTTGGCGACCAGGCGTGGGTGGGCCAGGATAACCACCGGGTGATCGACCTTTCCGAGGGCGTCGAAGACAGCCTCCAGGTGCTCAGGATCGTCGGTATTTGCGGGCCGATGAATCGTAGCCAGGGAATAGTCGCCCGCCTGGAATTGGAATTCCTCCATGATCGGGCTCGGCTTCCCTTCGACTGCCGCCCGGGTTTGCATAAGGACATCGGTCATCACATCGCCGACCACAACCGTGCGGTTATCCAGACCTTCCCGCTCCAGATGGGATGCGGCAACCGTGGTGGGGGCCAAGAGCAGCTCCGCGCAGTGGTCGGTGAGGACCCGGTTCACTTCCTCGGGCATATCTCGGTTGAAGGAGCGCAGACCAGCTTCCAGATGGGCGACCGGAATATGCAGTTTGGCGGCCGCTAAAGCCGCTGCGAGGGTGGAATTCGTATCCCCATACACAAGCACCCAATCAGGCTCATATTTGGCGAGAACCTCATCCATGGCCGCGAGCATCGCGCCCGTTTGCACCCCGTGGCTGCCAGAGCCAACACCGAGATGAACATCCGGTGCCGGGATACCCAGATCACTGAAGAATACATCGGAGAGCATCGGGTCGTAATGTTGGCCAGTGTGACAGATAATATGTGTCACTGCATGGGCATCGCAGGCGTGGGCGATGGGGGCGAGCTTAACGAACTGGGGCCGTGCCCCCACTACGGACATAATTTTCATGGTTTCCAGCCTATCCCAGCCGGTGGGGATGCTAAATCAGTAGTCGCCAGCAGGCTCTTCTGCGCGGAGCTCTTGCCCTTTATCAAAGCGACGGGCAACCCACAGCGTGAGGGTTGCCATTCCGAGCAGCAGCACTGCCATGGCGGCGGACACGATCCACATCATTGCCACGATGTCGAGGTGGGGGCCGAACAGATGAATGAGAACTAGCGGGATCGCGGCGTATGCAAGGGCAAATCCCAACAGATCTTGCTGCCGGTTGACGACGATGAACACCGTCGAGACGGGGGAGGTGGCCACATTGACCAACAACCACGGGACGAGGGTGCGCCCGATTAGGCCTGCCAACTCCCACTGCTCCCCAAGGAACCAGGGGAAGAGCCAGGGGGAGATAAAGAAGAGGATAAGGAAGGGCACGAGGGCAGCGGCTGTGGCACCCGCGAGAGAGATCTTGACCAGCCGCAGCATCTGCCCACGCTGCGCCGTCGCAAACTTTTGGTAAAAGACCTGGCTGATGGCACCGGTAATCAGAGTGACGGGTGCCTGCATGAGCATCCAGGCTTGTTGAAACTGGCCCACCGTGGCGGTGGAGTAGGCCATCCCCAACAGCACGATGACGCCGTTGAGGCGGACGGCGTCCACGAGCGCGTTGGGAGCGTTAAGAAGTGGCATTTTGATATAGCGGCGCAGCAGTTCGCGCACCGGTGTGCGGCATCCAGAGCGAGAGAAGACGGCCTTTCGTGCGGTCCCTAGTAGGAGTAGCATCGCTATGCCCTGGCCGATGATTTGGCTCCAGATCAGACCGCCGAGCCCCTTAATTCCCAAGGAAGGATTAGCGATCCGGCTGGCGGCGGTTATGCCTGCCATAGCGATCCGGTTACGGGACATAATCCCGTACTTGACCTGCCGATTGAACCAGAAATTCAACGCTTGGATCGCACTGAGTGTGAAAATTACTATGCCTGTCAGTGGCAGCCACTTAGCCAGGGACGGCGCGTTAACTGCCGCCGCAATCGCATGACCTGCGAGTGCTGTGACGAGCACCGTTGCCAGCGAGAGTGCCGCGATGATCGCGAGGGACGTGCGCAGGAGACGATGCGCCTCGGCGTCGTCCGTCGGGAGCATAATGGCCATGTCGTAGCGCAGGGCACCGACCGCCGCCACCGTTAACGGAATCGTCAGGAAAGTAGCTAACAGGCCTATCTCTTCAGCTGTATAGATACGCGAAATGATCGGCTGAGTGATAATGCCGATGAGCTGCGCGAGGACCGTGCCGGAGAGCAGAGTAGAAACCGAAACCAGGATCGGATAGCGAGAGGTTAGCAAAACCCACCGCTGGCGCATTACGATCCTTCCACCCTGGCACATAACAAAGGTTCTTCTAGTCTAAGCCGTGGCACTGTCACTTCCGAGAGTTTGCCACGGTGATACTAGGAACGAAAACCCGAGGTGGAGCCGTGGCAGGTCCTCGAAGCGCGCTACACTGGCTAACGGTAGTTATGCGCCTGTATTGAAGGAGAGAACATGCGT
>JAEWHO010000091.1 GCA_023387755.1 Actinomycetes bacterium
CTCAAACCCATCCCCCCCCCGGACCCGGGGCAGCAGAGCCGTTAGAGTTCCGCCGCTGGGACGTGTGGGACGGCGTCGGTATCGAGCGTCGTCGTGAACGTATTGGCCACGAAAGCGAAAGTGATCAATGTCAGCAGGGTGGCAGCCAAACCGATGAACCCGGATCCGGTCAAAGCGAGCACCATATAGCCGATCAGAGCCGCACCCCCGCCGATGGCCGCATAGGGCAGCTGGGTGGAGACGTGCACAATATGCGCGCAGCCCGCACCGGTGGAGGACAGGATTGTGGTGTCCGAAATCGGCGAGCAGTGATCGCCCAGTACGGCCCCGGCCAGTACCGCGCCAATGGCGGGCACCAGGTGCTCCGGCGCGTCCAGCGACACCATAATATTGCCGGCAATCGGGATTAAAAGGCCGAAGGAACCCCACGAGGTTCCGGTTGCAAAAGCCATAAACCCGGCCGCCAAGAATATAAGGGGAATCAGCCAGTTCACGGATACATTTGCGCTCTGAATGAGGGACGCCAGGTAGTCTCCGGTGCCGAGATCGCTAATGAGAGTTCCGAGCGTCCACGCCAGCAGCAAAATCGCCACGGCCGGAAGCATCGACTTGGCGCCGGCCAACACACCCTGCCCCAGAACTCTGGCGTGGAATTCAGGACTCTTAGCGGTCACCCGCAGATAGCACCACAAGGCTGCGATAAGCCCGAGAGTCCCGCCAATAATCAGCGATTCGTTCACCTTGGTGTTAGCGAACATATCCAGGACCGCCCATGAGCCACCCTCCAGGCCGCCGGTCACCATCATTGATCCGACGACGCCGACCACCAGCACCACGAACGGAATGATGAGGGCACGCATTTTGCCAGGGTCATGAACCGGAAGATCATCGGCGAGCTCACCCGGCACGCCATCGGCCGCGTTGAACGGCTCATTCTGCTGAATCGCGCGTTCTTCCTCCCGCCGCATGGGGCCGATATTGATATGGAAGGTAATGACCAGCAGAACTAGCGTCAGCGCACTAATGGCGTAGTAGTTCATGGCGGCTGCACTCAAGAAGGCCTGCATGGGGCTGCCCGCATACGCGGAGGCGGCAATAACCGGTGCCAGCAGGCCGATAATCGATGCGCCCCACGATGAGAAGGGGGCTAGTACCGCCACCGGTGCGGAGGTGGAGTCAATGATGTAGGCCAGTTTGGCCCGCGCCACGCGGTATTTATCAGTGACTGGTTTGGCGATCTGACCGACGGCAAGCGCATTGAAATAGTCGTCAATAAAAATGACGATTCCAAGCAGCAGAGCAAGCCCCTGGGCGCCGCGGCGTCCCTTCACTCTAGTGGCCGCCCAGGTAGAAAAGGCTGCTGAACCGCCGCTCATCATGATGAGGGCGGTAATGATTCCCAAGAAGAACAGGAAAATAATGATGTAAAGGGAATCGGTATTCAGTGCGCCCTCGTCATAGACATTGGCGGCGAAGGCATACCAGATATTGGCCAGCGACGAAATCGGTTTGAAATCGGCGAGGAGGAAACCGGCTGCCACAATTCCGAGGCCCAGGCTCACCAGCACCTTACGAGTCACGATGGCTAAGGTGATTGCGATGATCGGCGGCACAATACTGAGTGCCGGGTATGTTTCAACCATGTCAGACTCCTAGCGGGGGGTTTCGGCTCAGCGTACCCATTAAGCTCTAGGAGCAAATAACCGTCTCAAAAGAGGAGAAAACGGGGGCGTATGCGCCCCCGTTTTCGCACCCGTGCCCCATAGTGGCACCCGCACCCTATTTACTGCTAATGCGATTGCCGGGCCCGATCAATCGCCGCTTGGCGGTTGTGGCGCTCCCATATGTCCCCGGGGAGGCCGTTCGGGAAGTGCTCATTATCCGTCACCACAAAGAACGGGATCTCACCGGGGTGGGCGGCGCGCTGCGCATTCCAGTCACGCAGTGCACCCAGGCAGTACTTGGAGAGCAGGAACAGGGCAAAGATATTGAGTATGGCCATGAGCGCGGAGGCGATATCAGCCAGATTCCATACCGACCGGATAGACAGTACCGAACCGAGTCCAATCGCCGCCAAGATCAGGAGCTTCAGCGGCACCTGGTTGGCGTTCATGCCCCGCAGATAATTCACGTTAATTTCAGCGTAAGTGTAGTTCCCCAGGATGGAAGAGTAGGCGAAAACAAAGATCATAATGGTCATCGGCATCTGCACCCAGGTTCCCAGGCTATGCGATGCCGCCTCGACCGTGAGTGCTGCGCCGTCGTTATTGGTCATCCCCGGTTGCCACAGGCCCGAGAATAGGATCATGCAGGCGGTGGCGGTGCATACCAGGATCGTGTCCACAAAAACACCCAGGCTCTGGATGAGTCCCTGCTGGACGGGATGACGCAGGGTAGCGGTGGCGGCCGCGTTGGGAACAGAACCCATCCCAGCCTCATTGGAAAATAGGCCGCGTTTAGCCCCGTTGGTGATGGCTGCAATGAACCCGCCGACGGCACCGCCAGCAGCCTGGTCGAGCCCAAAGGCGGAGCGGATGATTTCCAAAATCACCGTGGGGACCGCAGTAATGTTCAGCACGATCACGGCGGCGGCAATCAGCAGATAGACCAGTGCCATTGCGGGAGCCATATATTCGGCCAGGCGGGCGACGGTGCGCAGACCGCCAAAGATAATCGGCGCGGAAATGACCATGAGGGTTACGCCCACGACCCACGGTTCGATATTGAAGTGGGAGGCGGCGACGTCGGCAATCGTATTGGCCTGCACCATGTTGAAGGCGAAGCCGAACGCGAAAATGAGGAAAACGGCAAAGAGAGCGCCGAAGGCCTTGGAACCGAGACCGTCCCGAATATAGTAAGCCGGCCCACCACGGAAGGAGCCGTCTGGTCCTTCCTGTTTGAAGAGTTGGGCGAGGACGGATTCCATAAAGCCGGTGGCCATCCCCAGCAGGGCAATAATCCACATCCAGAACACAGCTCCAGGGCCGCCCAGCATAATAGCGATGGCGACGCCGGCGATATTACCCGTCCCCACTCGGGAGGCTAGACCGATAGCAAAAGCCTGGAATGAGGAAATGCCTTCCTCTGCATCCCGGCGGGAGCCGAAGGCCGCACGCAACATATCGGGGAACATGCGAACCTGGGGAGCCTTAGCTTTCCAGGAATAGAAGATCCCCACTGCGAGGAGGAGGTAAATAACGTTCATTTCCAGTGGATTGCTGTAGATGGCCGAGAAAAAGTCGGCCAGTGCAGTATCGATGGAATTGATGGTGTCCAGGACTCCCTGGGCGGCAAGGTAGTGGGCCATCGGTGCCTTCTGTGTGAGTAGGGGTAGCGCGGGCCGCTAACGTCTGTGGTCTAAAAGTACGCGCTGATTGGGCCGGGATGGGAAGACCACCCGGATAATCCTTAGTGAAGCGCATCACTGAGAGGGAGCTGTGATCGAGGGAGGTGTCTGGATAGTGATGGCTCGGCAGCTAGTAGGGTAGGAGCTATGGATGTTCTCATCGCTATTTTCCCGCCTATCGCGGTGGGAGTGCTGTTCTACTTTGTGATGCGACTGATCTTCCAAGCGGACCGCCGCGAACGCAAACTGATGGAGAAGATGGAGGCGGAATGGGATGCCGAGCATGCCGAGAGCAGACGAGAAAAACCGGAAACTGCTGACGAGACGTCACGCTCTTAACCCCGGGGATAACTTTTTAGCTCTCGGTCGTTACGTCGTATCTGTGAATTCCATGAATAAGACCTGGGAAGCCTTTTGTGGACGTCGCTAAAAATCCCGTTAATTGGGGGGTGTGGCGCGATATTCTGGTGGATTTCCGAGAAAATGCCACTCGTTTTTCGTTAAAGGACTGATTGCGTTACAGTAGGAGCGACCACTTACGATTCACCTGGAGGGATTATGGCACAGCGAGTAAACATTGTGCTGATTGATGACATTGATGAGTCCGTTGCTGCGGAGACCGTGAGCTTTGCACTGGACGGCGTCAATTACGAAATCGACCTGAATGAAGAGCATGCGCAACAGCTGCGCGATGCCCTCAGTCCCTGGGTTGCTAAGGCACGCCGCGAGCCGGGCCAGCGCGCTTCCCGTCGTCGCCACGCCAAGGCTAATCGAGGCCCGTCTGAAGCCGCCAAGATTCGTGCCTGGGCTGCGGAGAAGGGCATTGAGGTATCCGACCGTGGCCGGATCCCGGCGGAAATTCGCGAACAGTATCTGCAGGCTACCCGCGGCCAGAATTAATATCGATCGCGTACCTACCGCGATCATTAAAATCCGATCATTTCTAAACACGGAAGAATATGGTGATGACGTACACCCTCGTCTTACTCCGGCACGGCCAAAGCGAATGGAATGCTAAGAACCTGTTCACCGGTTGGGTAGATGTTCCCCTGTCTGAACTCGGTGAAAAGGAAGCTACCCGCGGTGGCGAACTTATGAAAGCGGAAGGCGTGCTGCCCGATATTGTGCATACCTCGCTGCAGCGGCGGGCTATTGCAACGGCAAACCTGGCGCTGGATGCCGCTGACCGGCACTGGATTCCGGTGCGCCGTTCCTGGCGTCTCAACGAGCGTCACTACGGTGCGCTACAAGGGAAGAATAAGAAGGAAATCCGCGAGGAATACGGCGAAGAAAAGTTTATGGAATGGCGCCGTTCCTTCGATACGCCGCCGCCGCCAATCGAGGCCGGCTCCGAGTTCTCTCAGGATAAAGACCCGCGCTATGCTGGCGAGCCCATCCCGGCCACGGAATGTCTCAAGGATGTGCTGGCCCGGATGCTGCCCTACTTTGAGGAGGCCATTGTGCCGGACCTCAAAGCTGGTAAGACCGTACTGATCGCGGCCCACGGCAATTCGCTGCGTGGCATCGTCAAACATCTGGATGGGATTTCCGATGAGGACATCTCCGGCTTGAACATTCCCACCGGTATCCCGCTGGTGTACGAGCTGGATGAGAACTTACAGCCCATCAAGAAAGGTGGCACCTACCTCGATCCGGAAGCTGCCAAGGCAGCGATCCAAGCTGTAGCCAATCAGGGTAAGTAGTCGCGTACAGTTAAGCGGGCGGGAGTGGCACCACTCCCGCCCGCTTACATGCGCCGTCGCCCTACGAACCAAGCGGCGGATCGCTAGCGTCGTCCTCCAGGGCGAGCACTACCGAATTGGAGAGGTCTCCGGTCACTAAGAAGGCAGTTCGGCGTGCCAGGGAGACGCAGTGGTCCCCGAAGCGTTCTAAAAAGCGCGCTAGCAGCACCACGTCGATGACCTCCTGGCGGCTGACCTCCTCGCCTGGATCGAGGATAGCTGCGAAGGTTTCCCGGTGCAGCGTATCCAGAACGTCGTCATGGGCCTCAATATCGGCCGCCTGCCGCAGCGTACGCGACTCCATTAACTCCACCACTTCCGCCCCCAGGGTCGTGGCGGCCTCACCCATCTGTTCCACGATGGCTTGCCGCCGGCCCGTGAGGGCCGCATGGGGGTAGCGTCCGCGTGCCACATAGGCGATATGGCGGGCCAAATCGCCCATCCGCTCCAGGGTGGTTGACATCATCAGCGCCGCTACCACCACCCGCAGGTCGGTGGCCACCGGCTGCTGCCGCGCCAGGACGGACACGCACAGTTCGTTAACGTGCCGTTCGCGCACGTTAATGGCTTCATCGCCATCAATCACCCGTTGAGCACGTTCCACATCCGCCTGCGCCAACGCGGTAGTGGCGTCGTCGATCGCGGTTGCTACCAGGCGGGCCATCTCAGTGAGGTGCTCACCGAGGTCGTGTAATTCCTGCCGAAAAATTGCGCGCACACGCACTCCTCATTTGGGTCTCGCATTGCCGCAGCCAGCACACCACGCCTATATGAACGGCAGGTGAAGTCCAGGAGACAATTGTGTTTCGTTAGCCTGAAAGAGGTGAAGGTAGGCACCGGCACGCTCTATTGTGTGCGTTGTGAGTGCACCGTGGGACCTCGTGCTGGTTGCCGTGATGGGGCTATTTGTGGGAGCCGTCGCGGTAGCTGCCTTCCGCATATCCGAACATCAGATGCGCGGCCCCACCCCGCAAGAGCCCAAGCCTGTCAGCCCCGATGAAGCCGCCTTACTGGCCGCCCTGCGTGAGGGCGTGGTGTTGCTCGATCATCGCGGGCGGGTACTGCGTGCCGATGCCACCGCCCGTAGCCTGGGGATTATCAACGACGACGCCCTCGCGCCCGGCCCGATCCGCACCCTGTATGGGCAGGTGCGGGCCAGCGGGGAACTAGTACACGAGGACATTGACGTTCCCTGCTCGCCGCTGCCGCAGGCTGCCGTCTACCACCTGACCGTGCGCATCCATCCGCTGTCCCATGACCGCACGCTCATCACCATCGCTGACCGGACCGAGAAGGTGCGGCTGGATAATATCCGCCGCGATTTCATGCAGAATGTGTCCCACGAGTTGAAAACGCCGGTGGGGGCGCTCAGTTTGCTGGCCGAGACCGTGCACGAATCTGCCGATGACCCTGATGCGGTGCGGCATTTCAGTGACCGCATGATGCATGAGTCGCGGCGTCTGGCGCGCCTGGTGACCGAGATTATCGAGCTGTCCCGCTTGGAATCGCCGAACGCCTTAGTGCGGGCCGAAACCGTCAGTATTGACGAGGTGGTCGCCGAAGCGATCGACCGGGTGCGCGTGACCGCCGCAGCCGCCCAGATCGGGCTCACCAGTGGGGGCATGACGGGGCTGCAGGTGCGCGGGGATGCCTCTTTGCTCATGACGGCAGTGCGGAACCTGCTCGACAACGCCATCCGCTACTCCCCGGCCCATGCCAGCGTGAACGTGGCGACTACCGGAGATGATGAGGTGGTGAAAATCGTCGTCGTCGATGAAGGGGTGGGGTTGACCGCGGAACAGCGCGCCCGGGTTTTCGAACGGTTCTACCGCGTCGACGACGCGCGCTCGCGCGAGACGGGTGGGACCGGACTCGGCTTGGCGATCGTTAAACATATTGCCTCCGATCACGGTGGCAGCGTAGCGGTGTGGTCAGCACCGGGCAAGGGGTCAACGTTCACGCTCACGCTCCCGCGAGCGCATACGAGCGTACGGGACTCGGCAGCAGAGAGTCAGACCCGGCAAAAGAGAGTTGGCCCGGGCAGAAAAGAGCAGAACCGGTTAGAAATGAGCCAGCCCCGGCCGGGGCCCGCCCAGCCGAGAAATGAGGAATTGTGACGCGCATACTTCTGGTCGAAGACGAAGCTTCCTACCGTGAGACTCTCGCGTACTCCCTGCAGCGGGACGGCTATGAGGTGGTGTGCGCTTCCGATGGGCCGGCCGCGCTGGCATCCTTCGACAATACAATCGACCTTGTCCTGTTGGATCTCATGCTGCCGGGACTGCCGGGGACCCAGGTGTGTAGTGAGATTCGGCGTCGCTCCCAGGTGCCGGTCATTATGGTGACCGCTAAGGACGCTGAAATCGACAAGGTGGTGGGGCTGGAAATTGGGGCTGATGATTACGTTACGAAACCCTATTCCTACCGCGAATTGGTAGCTCGAATAAACGCAGTGTTGCGTCGCACGGATGGTGCCGGCATTGATGTGGACACGAGCGAGACGCTTACGGTGGGCCCGATTCATATGGATATTGCCCGCCATGAGTTGCATTGCCGCGGTGAGATCGTGCATATGCCGCTGCGCGAATTTGAGTTGCTAGAAATGCTGATGCGCAATCCCGGCCGGGTGCTAACCCGCACCCAGCTGCTCGATCGTATCTGGGGCGAGAACTATATTGGGGACACCAAAACCCTCGACGTTCATATCAAACGGATCCGCAGCCGGATCGAAGAAGATCCATCAAATCCGCGATTGATTACGACCGTGCGAGGGCTCGGTTACAAGATGATGGGTGATTAAGACGACGGCGTAGCGGTGGGCAGAACCTCGTCGTAGGGAGGGATAGTGCCGTCCAGAACCGGCACATGGAGTGAGACACTGCCACCCCGATCGGTACTGGCCGAGGCGGGTACGGTGCCGCCCGGCGTGAACTCTCCGCTGACCGGCGTAGCCCCCTCCTGCGGGAGATGCACGGTGCTGTTACCCGGGACCTTCACCTGCACCGGGTCGGTGCCTTCAACCGCGACAATGAAGGTGGCAGGCTCGGTCGAGTTATTGACCAGTGCGCCGTACAACTGTGCGGGAGCTCCCTTTTCCTTGGTGAGGAGCATGAGGTTTTCAGCCCGCAGCGTGGAGTCGAACTGGGCGCGTACGCCATCGGACGCAGCGTAGGACTTCTTCGTTTTAATCGGGCTGGCGGGAGTGCAGGCAGACAGCGCGGAAACCCCCAGGGCTGCAGCAGCGAGAACGGCGGCGGCGCGGGCGAAGCGGCGGCGAGGCATAGGTGAACCCCTCATCGGTGGGCAATCGGATAGCTCGAGTGTACCGAAATTTTCAGGGACCGTAGCGGCAGCTGGCGTGGCAGTGGGACTAGCCGTGAAAAAAGACTGCCGTCGTCGTCGAAAAAGTGCGTAATTATGCGCGAAACGCGCGTGGTAGAATGGGGGTGATTCGAATCAATAGAGGGAGTCAATCGATCGTGTCCGTTCCCTACAAAATCGGCGATACCGTTGTTTATCCCCATCACGGTGCCGCTACCATCGAGGAAATCAACACCCGCGTGATTCGCGGTCAAGAGAAGACCTACCTGAAGCTCAACGTCACCCAGGGAGACCTCACCATCGAGGTTCCGGCCGCCAATCTCGAACTCGTTGGCGTGCGTGATGTAGTAGATGAGGATGGTTTAGAGGACGTCTTCGATATTTTACGCGCCGTCCAGACCGAAGAACCCGCGAACTGGTCACGCCGTTACAAGGCGAACGTGGAAAAGATCGCCTCCGGGGATGTCAATAAGGTCGCTGAGGTGGTGCGTGACCTCTCCCGCCGGGATACCGACCGCGGCCTGTCCGCTGGAGAAAAGCGGATGCTATCCAAGGCCCGCCAGATCCTCGAATCTGAAGTCGCGTTAGCCCTGGAAGTTGAGAAAGATGACGCCCGCGAGCGCATCGACAATGTGCTCATTGAGGGGGCCGAGGCGGCCGCAGCAGCCAAATCCAAGTCGAAGAAGAAATGACGACGACGGCGCCAACTGCGGCAGTCATCACCGCCGCCGGTGCGGGCACCCGTCTTGGCGCCGACCGTCCCAAAGCACTCGTCCCGCTAGCGGGATATGCGCTCGTCACCCACGCGGTGGCGGGCGCTTTGCGCGCCGGGATCACCGAGGTGGTCGTCACGGCGCCGGCCAGTCATCTGGACGCCTTCCGGGCTGCCACAACCCTCGCAGCCATCCGCGCCTGCTGCGGATCGGATTATGGCGGGCCGGAGGTAGCCACCTCCGTGACGGTGGTGGTAGGAGGTGCGAGTCGGCAAGCCTCCGTCGCGGCCGGCCTGCAGGCGCTCACCCACCTGCCAGCCGACGCCGTAGTGCTGGTCCACGATGGCGCCCGCTGCCTCACCCCTCCCGGCGTGTACCAGCGGGTTATTGCGGCGCTCGCGGCCGGATGGGACGGGGTAATTCCCGGACTGCCGGTTAGTGACACCCTCAAAGTGGTGGCCGAACCATCAATGGTAGGCCCCGCTGATGCCGAGCCAGTCCACGGGACTGTTGATCGCGCCAGTATGCGCGCCATCCAAACCCCGCAGGGGTTCCAGCTGGGCACCCTGCGGCGCGCCCATGCGCGGTACGCCGAACTGGGCCAGGACGAGACCCTGGCCGCCACTGATGACGCCGGATTGGTGGAGAAACTCGGCGGGCGGATCGGCGTCGTCGAGGGTGATATGCGGGCCCTGAAAATCACCACACCACTCGATCTGCGAGTGGCCGAACTACTGCTGACGGAGAATCTATGACCCCCATCCCGCGGGTGGGCACTGCCACCGATGCGCACGCCTTCGATACTGCCCCGGATCGCCCCCTCATGCTCGCCTGCCTACATTGGCCGGGCGAGGTGGGTTTAGTGGGGCATTCGGACGCCGACGTCGCCGCCCACGCCGCCTGCGATGCGCTCTTCGCGGCCGCAGGAATCGGTGATTTGGGCACCCACTTCGGTACGGATCGGCCGGAATTCGCGGGGGCCTCCGGGACACGCCTCCTGACCGAAGCAGCCCGACTCACCCGCGCGGCGGGCTACGAGATCGGGAATATCAGCATCCAGATCATCGGGCAGCGGCCCCGGTTCTCCCCGCGCGCGGCAGAAGCTTGCCGAGTGATGAGTGAGATTGTGGGGGCACCCGTGGCGGTCAGTGCCACCACCAGTGACCGGCTTGGGTTCACCGGGCGGGATGAGGGGCTGGCCGCGATTGCGACTGCCCTGGTCTATCCGGTGCCGTCACCGATAGTGCAGGTGTAGCCCTGCTAGTGGGCGGCATTCTCGTGGTGGGAGTAGCGCGATTCGTCCTCCCGTACCGGCACGAGGACCGCTAGACCGACCGCGAGGACCAGCACAATCCCGAGGATTCCGAAGCTGGTTCCGTGCCCGCGCCCGTGGATAGATTCACCGATCACAACGGCCAGGGTAAAGGCAGCCGGAGCGAGGAAGGACACCGCCCGCCCGGTGGTGGCATACAGGCCGAAGACCTCGCCCTCTCTGCCCGGGGGGATGATACGGGCCAGGAAGGTGCGGGAGGCGGACTGGGCCGGGCCCACAAAAATGCAGAGCGCCAATCCGAAGATCCAGAAATTACCGGGATTTGAGGGGACGAAGAAGATACAGATCCCGGCCGCGATCATACAGCTGAGCGCAATAATAATCACCCGTTTGGGGCCGAGGACGTCATCGAGCCGACCCGCTGCGATCGTGGCAATACCGGCGACCACATTGGCGGCGACCGCAAAAAGGATCACCTGCGCGTCGGTAAATCCGAAAACCTTCACGGCGATCACGCCGCCGAAGGTGAACACCCCGGCCAGGCCGTCCCGGAAGATCGCGGACGCGCCCAGGAAGAACACCGTATGCTTCGAGGAAGCCCACAGATGCTTAATCAGGCGGAAGAGTTGCCGGTAGGACTCCGCCAGAGACTCACGCGGAGGCAGCTCAGTGCGGGCAGGGTTGTGATTGCGGCGGGCGGTGATGAATACCGGCAGTGAGAACAGCAGCGTCCATCCGGCACAAAACAGCATGGCGATACGGATATTCAGGCCGTTCTCCGACGTCGCCCCAAACCAGCCGACCTCCGGGCTGATAAGCCCTTGATAGAGCACCAGCAGCAGCACGATCCCGCCGAGATACCCCATACCCCAGCCGAAACCAGAAATCTGGCCGATATTCTTGGGGGTCGAAATGGAGTTCAAGATGGCGTTGTAGTGGACGGAGGCGAACTCGAAAACGATATTGCCCACCCCGAGGAGTACCAGGCCGAGATAAAGCATGGGACGTTCGGGAGTGACGAAAAAAAGGCAGGCCGAGATGGCCACGACGAACAGCGTATTGACCATCAGCCAGGTGCCGCGCCGTCCGGCCCGATCCGCGCGCTGCCCATTGACTGGAGCGAACAGAGCGATTGCCAATCCGGCGATGGTCATGGCTGCGCCGAGGAGACTGTCGGGGGAGGCGGCGTCGGGGCCGCCTTCGAAACCGGGGTTGCTGGTGAGGTAGACGGTGAAGACGAAGGTGGTGATGACGGCGTTGAACGCTGCCGAACCCCAATCCCACAGGGCCCAGGAAATCACCGGCACCGAAAAGAGACGGTAGCCGCTGGCGCTGGGGCCAGTGGTGGTCGCTGTGGCACGCTCAGGTGTGGTATCTGCCATGTCATCCTCCCTAGACGTCATCCTCGGGGCGTCCGGTGTTCACGTTAGCCCAAAACACCCGTAGGCTGGGGGTATGACTGTGCAGCTGTACGATTCCGCCACCCGATCTGTACGACCCCTCCAACCGGTCACCCCCGGTTTAGTGCGAATCTACCTATGTGGCGCTACCGTGCAGGGGGCACCCCATATCGGCCACCTGCGGGCCGCCCTTGCCTTCGATGCGCTGGTGCGGTGGCTGAAACGGCACGGGCTGGAAGTGCACTACGTCCGTAACGTCACCGATATTGACGATAAAATCCTGGCGAAATCCGCTGAGGCCGGCTGGCCCTGGTGGGCGTGGGCGATGCGCTGGGAGCGGGAATTCGCGGCGGCCTACCGGGCCCTTGGGGCCGTAGAGCCCACCTACGAGCCGCGCGCCACCGGGCATATCCCAGAGCAGATTGCACTGGTCGAGCGGCTAATTGAGCGCGGCCATGCCTATGTCGATGGCAGCGGCAACGTGTACTTCTCCGTCACCTCCCTACCCGATTACGGTTCGCTGACCCGCCAGCAGGTCCGTAATCTCGCCACCACCGAGGACGAGTCGCAGCTCGACGACGCCGTGGAAGCGGGCAAACGCGACCCGCGTGACTTCGCCCTGTGGAAGGCCGCGAAACCGACCGAACCGGCAACCGCATCCTGGGATTCCCCCTGGGGACGCGGCCGGCCCGGCTGGCACCTGGAATGCTCGGCTATGAGCCACAAATACCTGGGAGAAACCTTCGATATTCACGGCGGCGGGATCGACCTGCGCTTCCCACACCACGAAAACGAACAGGCCCAATCGCATGCGGCCGGGTGGGGATTTGCCAACCTGTGGGTGCACAACGCCTGGGTGACCGCCAAGGGCGAAAAAATGAGTAAATCTCTCGGCAACTCCCTGGTGGTGGGCGAGATCCTTGAGAAGGTACCCGCACCGGTGCTGCGTTTTGCCCTGTGCACCGTCCACCACCGCTCGACGATTGAGTGGTCCGATGACCTGCTCGACTCCGCCGCCGCCGCGTGGGAACGCCTGACCTCCTTCACCGAGCGTGCTAGCGAATACCTGGGGGCCACTGCGGCCGACGGCGATCCTGCCGCGCTGTCTGCCACTGACTTCCCGGCGGCTTTCCAAGCAGCCATGGATGACGACCTCAACGTGGCCGGCGCGCTCGCGGTCATCTGGGAGCATGTGAAGGCCGGCAATACTGCGCTCGCGGAAGGGGAGCGGGAGGCAGTGGCGCAGGAGCTGCTGCTGGTGCGCGCTATGCTGGACGTCCTCGGCCTGGACCCGCTCAGCCGCCAGTGGGCTGCCCCGCAGGATAGCTCCGCCGCAACCCATGACGCCCTCGATAAACTCGTGACCGCCATGTTGGCGGAGCGGGCCGATGCGCGGGCGAACCGGGACTGGGCGCGGGCCGACGCCATCCGCGATCAACTGACCGCGGCCGGCGTCGTCGTCGAGGATTCACCTACGGGTGCGCGCTGGCACGTCTAAGGCCGCGCCACCGATAAAACAACTAAAAAACGAGGATCACGCCATGAAATTACCCGAGGAGCTGGAACAGCTGCTGCCGGAGACTCACCTGCCCAATTCGATGGAAGCCCCCGCCCTGAAATGGGGGATTGTGGGGACCGGGAATATCGCGCACACCTTCGCGCAGCAGTTGCGGCATAACACGCAGCAGAAACTGCTGGCGGTGGGGTCGCGCAGCTTCGGGCGGGCGGCCGGGTTCGCGGCGCTCAATGACGCTGAACGCTCCTACGGCTCCTATGCCGAACTCGTGGCTGATCCGGATGTGGATATCGTCTATATCGCCACCCCACATTCGCACCATATTGAACCGGCGATGGCCGCAATCCGAGCGGGTAAACACCTGCTGGTTGAGAAGTCCTTGACGGCCTGCTACCCGGATACCGATGCACTGCTGACCGCGGCCCAAGCGGCCGGGCTGTTCGTGATGGAGGCCGTGTGGTCCCGGTTTGTGGGGCCGTGGCGGCTGGCGCGCGATCTTGTTCAGGGCGGGCATCTGGGAGAGATTATTTCGGTGCGCTCCGAGTTGAGTATGCCGCTGGCACATGTGGAGCGCATGGTTGATCCGGAACTGGCCGGGGGAGCGCTGCGGGACCTGGGCGTCTACCCGCTGCACTTTGCGCAATTTTTGCTCGGCGACGGCGAACTCGTCCACGTCTCTGGTTCTCTGGCTGACTCCGGCGTGGAACAGGATGCCCTGCTGGTGACCGACCACCGTGGGGTACGGGCGGTCTCGGCCTGTTCGATGCGCGCCCATGCAGCCAGTTCCGCCGAAGTGATCGGCACGAAGGGGTGGCTGCGGATCCCCACGATGATGCATGCTCCCGGCGGGGTGCAGGTGGCGCTGGAGGGCGTGGATGACCTGGTGCGTCATAAGATCGATGCCCGCGTGAGCGCCCCCTACCGTTTTGAGGCGTGTGAAGCGGCCCGCTGCGTGGAGGCGGGCAAGAAGGAAAGTATGCAGATGCCCTGGTGGGATTCGCGCCATATCGCCCGCCTGGTGGATCAAGCTCGTAGTGAACTGGGTGCCCGCTAGGCGGGGTGGGCCATTAGGCTGGACGTAACATTTCGGCAGTAAAGGGTAACGATGGCAGGTAATTCAGGACGCCGCGGGGCCGTGCGCAAGCCTGGTTCTAAAAAGGGTATGCAAAAAGGGACCGGCGGGCACGGGCGGAAGAAACTCGCTGGCCGCGGGCCCACTCCGAAAGCTGAGGACCGTACCGGACATCCGGCAGCGGCTCGGAAGCAGGCGCGTGAACGCCGCGAAGCTGCCCGGCCCAAGAAACGCATCCCCGCCATTTTGCGGATTGACCCGGACCACGAGCTGATCTGCGGCCGTAACCCGGTCTATGAAGCGGTAGCCAGCGGGATTCCGCTGCTGCGGGTGTTCTTCGCCCCCGGCGGGCGTGATGATGAGCGCCTGGCCAAGGTGGTGCGCACCGCCACCGCGCTGGATGCGCCCATTGTGGAGGTCTCTCGCAGCGATCTGGACGCCATGACCGACGGCGCCTCCCACCAGGGCGTGGCGATTGAGGTGCCCGAATATGAGTATGCGGACTTCCATGAGGTGCTCGCCGCCGCCCGGCAGCGTGCCGCTGACGGTGGGGAGCCGCCGCTGTTTATTGCCCTCGATCACGTTACCGATCCGCATAACCTCGGTGCTGTGCTGCGCAGTGCGGGTGCGTTTGGCGCCGACGGCGTTATCATCCCGCAGCGGCGAGCGGCTGGGGTCAATGCGGCCGCCTGGAAGGTGTCCGCTGGGGCGGCAGCCCGCGTCCCCACTATGCGAGTGCCGAACCTGGTCCAGGCCTTGGAGATGGCTAAAGAAGACGGGTGTTTCGTCGTCGGGCTCGACGGCGGAGGTAACGAGAGCACCGAAACGCTCAGCCTGGCTGATGGCCCGCTGATCGTGGTAACCGGCGCGGAAGGGGCGGGGCTGTCCCGCCTGGTGGCCAGCACCTGTGATGTTATTGCCTCCATCCCGATCTCCAGCGCCGTCGAGTCGCTCAATGCCGCGGTTGCGACCGGTATTGCCCTTTATGATGTTCGCCGAATCCGTCGCGCACAGTTAGGAGCGTAGAGATGACGTGGAAAGCTACCGACCTTATCTGCATTGGCAATCCGCACGATATCGCCCAGGCGCTGCGAGACGCAGGTGTGCTCGCCCAGCTGAAATGGGCACCCGATGAGCGGCAGGTGAGCGCCGTCACCGCCACCGTTGTGCATAACGACGACGACGCCGTTGCGGTGGTTACCGATGGCCGAATCGAGGCGGGGCCGGTCGGTGTGGACCTGTGTAAGCAACTGGTAGAGAAGCTGCCCATCAGCCTGTGGGCCGACGCCTGGCAATTCCATCACCAAGGCGACTGGACAACCGAGCCGCCCGGCGATATGGGGCCGGTTCGTACAGCCGTTATCACTCCGGCTCCGATCTCCGCGATGCCGATGTATGCGGTGGCGATTCGGGAAGATCTTGCGGTGCTTGACCTGGGGGACCGGCGGGTCGTGTTCTCTGCCTGCCCAGACGGGCAGCCGCTCGGATTCGGGGCCTTCGGCTGGGATGAGGATTCCCTGCCCGCCATCTCCATTACTTGCGGAGAAGGGGACCGGACGATGGTGTTGCACCCCGCCGGGGACGACGCCGAATACGCCTCGGCCGCCCACTCATGGGGACTCACCAAGGAAGTAATCGCCGGTCAGGGCGATGCCCACGCCCCCGGGGTAGCCGCGCTGGTGGAGGAGTTCTTCTCTCCCCGCGCTGATGCCGAAGAGTTTGCCACCTACGCCGGCGTGAGCCCCGCCCGTGTGGAAGCAGCCATGCGTACTCCGGGTGAGGCCGAGATGGTTCAGATGCTGAAGCTGCTGGGGGTTCCCACTGTCCTCGCGGATCTTTTGGAAGGCCGTATTGAACCGACCGACGTGCCCGATATGCGGGTATTCAGCCACGAATCACTACGTTCAGCCGTGCGTGACTCGATGGGCTTGTACTTGGATGAACAGTATCCGCAGGGCGTTATCCGGCAGATGATCGCCGACTTTGCCGACAGCCCATGGCGGGTGGCAATCGCGGCCGCAGAAACCGTGGCTGGTGGGGTACTGCTGCACTCCGCGTACCGCTCCGGCGGTAAAGTGCGGGGGCTGTTGGGGGCGTTGTGCGTCGTGGATGCGGCGTCGAATGCCTTCCTGGTGCCGCGCCTGCGCACCTGGCTCACCATTGAAGAGGGCGAGGAAAAACCACAGCCGCGGGTATAGTGCACTCCCAGATAGTCGCTGCCTTTATCTTTGTGTGGCCGCAGCTCCGGCGTAACCGCTACTCCCAGGTAATCGGGTCGAGGGCTTCGCTGGGTGTGGGGTCCTCGAATACAGTCTCCTCATCGGCACGTGCCGGCAGGACTGTGGCCGCATAGGAGGCGGCGGCCTCCACGGTGGGAACGTCGCGCTGTTGCTGCTCGGACATATACCAGCGGTGTTCGAGGACCTCGTGGAAGATCTCGGCCGGTTCCAGTTTGCTCGCCAACTCGGGCGGGATCGCCCGCACCGTCGGCTCGAACACCTCAGCCATCCACTCGTGCGCCACCATTTCGAGGGGCAGATTCTGCTGGCCGGTTGCTACCCGGTAATACTCCATATCGTTGAGCATGCGCCGACCCTGATTTTCCTGCACATCTAGGCCGGTTAGACGCATAATTTGGCGGTGATAATGCCCGGCGTCCACCACCTTGGGTTGGATCGATAGCCGGGTGCCGTCCGGACTGGCCGTTAAAGCCAGCTCGTCGACGTCGTATCCCAGATCGTTGAGCCGGTTTACCCGGGCCGCCACCCGCCAGCGTTCGGAGGCGTCGAAGGATTCTTGAGCGGTGAGTTCATCCCACAGGGTTTGGTAGCGGTCAACGAGACGGTTACCGATGGCGATAATATCCTCGGTATCGTCCAACACTCCGCCCGCCTGCAGGTCCATGAGTTCACCGATGATATTGGTGCGGGCCAGATCAACATCGTAGCTACGTTGCCCGACCGTTAAGGCTGGATGCATATCGCCGGTTTCCGCATCTACCAGATAGGCGGCAAAAGCCCCGGCGTCGCGCCGAAAGAGGGCGTTCGAGAGGGAAACGTCCCCCCAGTAGAACCCGAGTGTGTGGAGGCGTACGAGCAGCACTGCGAGCGCGTCGATGAGGCGGGCCCCGGTCTCATCGCGCATGGCACGGGAGAACAGTGCCCGGTAGGGCAGGGAGTAGCTCAGGTGTTGGGTGACGAGTGCGGGGGTGAGTTCTTCTCCGTTGGGGGTGTGGCGCCCGGTAATGACGGCGATCGGGGTGACTGACGGCGCTTCTAAGCGTTGCAGACGCCGCAGCATCTCATACTCGCTGTAGGCGACGCTTTCACCGATCTCCTTGACTGCAACCACCCGCCCGGACAGCCGCGCAAACCGCACCGTGTGGCGGGAAATGCCGCGGGGAAGTGCGGCGAGAACAGAGGTGGGCCAATCCTCCAAAGCCACCTCCCAGGGGAGGTCGAGCAACGCCGGATCTAGGTTCGCGGCGGTGATGCGCAAGGAGGCAGGCATGGCTCTTATTCTCTCATAAGCGTGCCGCCCGGCTCGTCAGAAGCCGGGCGGCACGCAGGTGTTTGGGAGGCTTAGCTGGGTAGGCGTTCGCCGGTGGCAGCCGAGAAGTTGTGCTGTTCGCCCGGGCGGATCCGCACGTGCAGCAGTTCGCCCTTATCGGGTGCGCTGTGCGGGGGAACGCGGACGATCATCTGATCGGCGTCCTCACCGGAGCCGAGCTTATCGCTCAGCTCCTTCGAACCGTGCAGTTCACCGTAGATGAAGGCGTCGGAGCCGAGTTCTTCCACCAGGTTCACCACAATCGGGATGGCGCCTTCGGTGCCCGCGGGGACAACCTCGAGCGATTCGGGGCGGAAACCAATGGTGATTTCTTCGCCGTCATTGGCAGCGATGGTCTCGCGGGTAAGCGGCACGGAGGCTTCCCCGAGGCGGGCGACGCCGTCGTGGATGCGGAACTTGCCAATGTTCATGGCGGGCGAGCCGATGAACCCGGCCACGAACACGTTGGCGGGGGTGTCATACATTTCGCGCGGGGTACCCACCTGCTGGAGTACACCGTCTTTCAGTACGGCGATACGGTCACCCATGGTGAGAGCTTCGGTCTGGTCGTGGGTCACGTACACGGTGGTGACGCCCAGGCGGCGCTGCAGGGATGCGATTTGGGTGCGGGTTTGCACACGCAGCTTCGCATCCAGGTTGGACAGCGGCTCGTCCATGAGGAACACCTGCGGCTGACGCACGATTGCGCGGCCCATGGCTACACGCTGACGCTGACCACCGGACAGCGCCTTCGGCTTACGCTCCAGATACTGGGTGAGGTCGAGGATGCGCGCGGCTTCTTCCACCCGGCGCTTGATTTCATCCTTGGGGGTGGAGGCGATCTTCAGAGCGAAGCCCATATTGTCCGCCACGGTCATGTGTGGGTAGAGGGCGTAGTTCTGGAAGACCATCGCAATATCGCGGTCCTTGGGTTGGACGTCGGTGACGTCCCGGTCACCGATGTAAATACGACCGGAGTTCACATCTTCCAGACCAGCGAGCATACGCAGCGAGGTGGATTTACCACAGCCAGAGGGGCCGACGAGAACCAGGAATTCGCCGTCGGCGATCTCCAGGTTGAGGTTATCGACGGCGGGGTGGTCTGCATTGGGGTAAACGCGCGTGGCGTTTTCATAGGTTACTGATGCCATGACAGCATTCCCTTCACCGGCAGGTACGTGCCGGACGATCCGTTGTGAAAGGTGTCAGTTCGTGTCCGCTCTGACACAGCCAAGTTAGGCGCTCGGCTTCCCTCAGTTTCTCATAACCGTGCGCAAAAGTCGCGCCGCTGGCGATGGTCAATTCCATCGAGAATGGGGTGTCGATCACCTTTTGTCACGGGCGGGAGAGCAAGCCGCCAGATAGGCCAATGCTCGCACCAGTTCGGCCGGCCCACTCACCCGCTGATCTGCGTGAGTTTGCCCGGCTCCCACCTTGATGCTGAGGCTGGGGATCGGCAGTTCCTGCAGGGCAGTGAAGGCGTACTCGTCCGTAACATCATCGCCGGCGTACAGGCAGCTACCGGCCTGATAATCCTCCACCAGGCGGGTGAGTGCCTGCCCCTTGGTTGTCTTCACTACGGACATCTCCACCACCGCTTTACCCTCCAGAACGTGCACCCCCGGGTGGGCGGCGGGGCCGTTCAGGGTAGCGGCGGTAGCGGCCGCAGCGATGGCCGGGCTGGCCTGGCGGGTGTGGACCACCACGGCAGCCGGCTTATATTCCACGTGCACGCCTTCGTGGCGGGCCGCAATCGCGCGGGCATCATCTGCCAGGTCGGCCAAGAGGTGTTCTTCTGCGGGTGTGAGCGTGAGCGGGGCGGAGGCAAAGTGGCGGGCGCCGTCGTCGGAATACTCAATGGTGCCCCATTGGCTGCCGTGCGAACCGACCGCTCGGGTGCCGGCGGGTACCTCGGCGCAGTGGGCGAGCGAATCCCCGGCCCGCCCGGAGACAAGAACCACGTAGAGATCGGGTGCCGCAGCCAGGGTGCGCAGTACCGCGGGGGCTTCGGGGAGGAGCCGGGCCGCCTCGGGTTCAGGTACGAGCGGGGCTAGGGATCCGTCAAAATCGAGGGCGACGACGGCGGGCCCGCGCTGGCGCAACTCGGCCAAGGCGGTGGCTAACTCGGGGGCTAGGGCAGGCGGTGGGGTGGTGGCGTTCATGCGTTTAAGTCGCTCAGGAAGCGGTCGGCCCACTTGGTGACTGAGTAGTTGCGCACGCGGCGACGCAGGGCGCGCATACGGCGGCGCTTTTCCGAGGTACTCATATCGATCGCCTGCATGACCACGCGTTTGGCACCCTCAATATCGTGTGGATTCATCACCAGGGCCTGGGGGAGGTCATCGGCGGCGCCGGTGAACTCAGAGAGTACCAGGACGCCGTCTAAATCGGTTTGGGCAGCTACGAATTCCTTTGCCACCAGGTTCATGCCGTCGCGCAAACTGGTTACCAACATGACGTCCGCGGCGCGGTAGAGCGCTGCCATTTCCTCCACCGGGAAGGACTGGTGCAGATAGTGGATGGGGGAGCGGCCCAGGGCGGAATAGTCGCCGTTAATCCGGCCCACCGTCACCTCTACCTCATTGCGTAACTGGCGGTATTGTTCCACGCGCTCCCGCGAGGGTGAGGCCACTTGGATCAGGCACACCTGGGGGGAACTGATGAGACCGTCCCGGAGGAGTTCGCCGACGATCTTGAGGCGGTGGCGGATGCCTTTGGTGTAGTCCAGCCGGTCCACGCCCAGCAGCAGCACCTCGGGGTTGCCGAGTTCTTCCCGGATCTCGCGGGCCCGGGCGGCGACGTCGTCACGCGCGGCCAGGTCCATGAATGTGGTGGCGTCAATCGAGATCGGGTAGACGCCGGTGCGCACCTTTCGGCTGGTGCGTTTGGCGGTGGGATGGATGCTGACGGTGGACCCGCGCACAGTGTGGCCGGTGAGGCGGCGAACGGAACGGAGGAAGTTCTCCATATCCCACGAGCGTTGGAATCCCAACAGATCAGCCCCGAGTAGGCCGGCAAGAACCTGTTCGCGCCACGGCATCTGCGCAAAGATCTCTACCGGCGGGAAGGGGATGTGGTTGAACCAGCCGATGGTGAGGTCCGGCCGCATCTTGCGTAGGAGCGCCGGGACCAGTTGGAGCTGGTAGTCGTGTACCCACACGGTGGCCCCTTTGGCGGCGGCTTTGCTGGCGGCTTCCGCGAAGCGGCGGTTGACGGCGTCGTAGGCGTTCCACCACACCCGGTGGAACTCGGGCGCGACGATGACGTCGTGGTAGAGGGGCCACAGGGTGCCGTTGGAGAAGCCCTCGTAATAGTCACTCACTTCTTGTGCGGTGAGCGTTACCGGGATGAGGGACATGCCGTCAGCTTCGAAGGGGTCGACCTCCTGGTCGGCGGAACCGCTCCAGCCCACCCACGCGCCGTCATGCTGCTGCATAACCGGGGCCATGGCCGTGACGAGCCCGCCGGGGGAGCGTTCCCAGGTGATCTCACCGTCGGCCGATAGTTGAATATCGACGGGTAGACGATTGGCTACGACAACAAAATCTGCCGTGCGAGTCATGAATATCCTCCTGTAGCTTCCACCTCTAACCTACCCGCGTAGGAGCAGCGGCGCTGAATGGCTCGGTAGGATATCGAACAGATAACAGTGCCCGGCAGGGTAGTAGTGGCGGCAGGAGTTATGCAGGAGTTTGGTGGTTACCGCTTAATTGAGCGGATCGGCACCGGGGGGATGGGGAGCGTCTATCGCGCCCTAAACGGTGACGGAGCGTGGGTTGCCGTCAAGATTTTGCATCCTGCGATTTCCGCTGACCCACAGGCGCGTGCCCGCCTGGCCCGCGAGGTGGCCACCATGCGCCGGGTACACGGCCCGGGGGTGGCAGAGCTCCTTGACGCCGAGGTCGATGAGGACGACGCTTTCGTCGTCACCGAACTGATCGACGGGCCCACCCTGTTCGAGGACGTCCGCGAATACGGGGCCTACTCGGCTGCAGAGTTAGCGGGTTTGGCGCATGGACTGCGCCAGGCCCTAGAGAGTATCCACGCGGCCGGGGTGGTGCACCGGGACCTGAAACCGTCGAACGTGATGATGAGTGCCTCCGGGCCGGTCCTCATCGATTTCGGCATCGCTCAAGTGGCCGATGATGCGCGCTTCACCCAGACCGGTTTGGTATCCGGTACGGCCGGTTATCTTGACCCGCAAGCGCTGCAGGGGGAGGATCCGAGCCCGGCCGGGGACTGGTGGTCCTGGGCGGCCGTGCTGGCTTTCGCTGCCACCGGGCGTGCGCCGTTCGGGAAGGGCCCGACGGGGGCGGTTATCAGCCGCGTGTATGGCCACGAGGTTGATCTGGACGGTTTGCCGGTGGGCACGGCGCAGGTTTTGCGGGCTGCGCTCAGCCCGGCAGTGGAGGAGCGGCCCACCCCGGCCCAGGTGGTGGGGGTTTTGAACCGCTGCGCTGCCGGATATGACGACGACGCCGCCTCCGAAGCCCGCACCACGCTCTTGGCCAGTGGAAATGCCGCCAGCGGGAATCCTGCCGGAGGAGATCCTGCCAGCGGGAGTTCTGCCAGCGGGGCTGGTGATCAGGGGAATGCTAGCGGCCTTCCTGGCGGGGAGGCTGCTACGGCTCGCGTTCCTATTAGCAGTTCTACGGGTAGTGACTGCGAAGCTAGTGACGCGACCGCTGTGATGGCCGAGGAGGCAACCCGGGCGCTGCCGGGCGGCTACGGCGACGGCGCAACCCGACCTCTGCCAACCAGTCTGCCGCCCAGTATTCCGGCTGCCCCACCCAAGCCGCAGCCTGCTGCTGTGCCGCCGCACCAGCCAACTACGCAGCTACCGCAGTCGGAGCCGAGCGCCGCTGCAGGAATGCCGGGGCAGTACGCGCCCGCAAGCCAGCCACCAGTAACACCCCCCTCTGCGGTATCGGCCCTTACCCCACCGGCACCTGACGCTCAGCCATCATGGCAGCCGGTGTGGGAGCAATCTAAACCGCGCTATTTCTACCCTGACTATGCGCCGGCTGCCCCGGGGATTATGCTCCCTGCCCTGCTAGCACTGAGTGCGGCCGGTATCCGTTGGCCAGAGATGGTGCTGGGCGGCGTCGTCGGATGGATGATACTGACCGGGGTAATCGGCGACGGTATTCGCGCAACCCACCTCTCCCGTTGGCAGTACGACCGGCGCTCCGGGGACTCGATGCGGGCGGCGGGGCGCGCCTTCGGGCATCTGCTGAAACATATTCTCGCGGCGGCGTGGTATGCAGTGATCATCGCCATTTTTGCGGCTATTTTTGGGCTCCTCAGCGGTAGTTGGAATATGACCGAGTGGATTGGCCCCGGTGCGTGGCAGAGCCAAGCGATCTTCGGCGGCGCGATGCTGCTCCTGCTGGTGGTGCTGTGGGCACAGCCGCTTAATTCGCCGGGACGGATGGCAACGCGACGTTTGATCCTGCAAGCCTTCCCGCGCGGGGGAATGAGGTTTTTGTTTGCGCTCGCGCTCTGGGCGCTCGCGGGTGCGATTCTATTCTGGCAATTTGAACCGGTACTGGGGCAGCTGCGTGCAGGTTTGGGTGGTTGATCGGCTAATCTAGTCCCGTATACGGCGGGGAACACCCCGTCTGGGAGGGTAGCCTGCAAGCTGAGGGTTTCGGCCCCGTACTGAATGTGTGAGGAGAGCGCATGAGCTCGACTAGTGATATTCCGCCCCAGGGGGCGCCGGCACCGCGGGAAGATCGCCGGCAAGCCGCCCGTGAAAAAGCCGCGGAGATTCGCGCCGAACAGGAACGCCGCACCAAACGCACCCGCCTGATCTCTGTGGTTGCGATTATCGCGCTGCTCCTGGTGGCCGTGGGAGTGGCCTGGTGGGTGATTGCCTCCACCAAAGATAAGCGGACTCCGGGTGCTCAGCCCGGTGCGGTGGCAACAGCTACCGACGATGTCACGCTGAGTGGCAAAGAAGTGAGCGACAAGGTTTCTACGGCTGAACGTGGATTCGGTCAGGCAGCCGGAGCGATCTCGATTGGTCCGGACGGTGAAGTTGGGAAGGCCTGGGAACTGTCACCCGTCGTTGACCTGTACTTCGATTTTGCATGCCCGCACTGCTATGACTTTGAAAAGGAATTCACCCCGAGCCTGCTGGAGATGGCTAAGGCCGGTGAGATCACCCTGGTGCTGCATCCGGTGTCCATTTTGGAGGGTGGCGATGGTTTCCAGTACTACCCGTCCCGTGCCGTTGACGCTATCTTTGCCATCGCTAAAGACGACCCGACCCACCTGAGTGAGGTCGTGGAAGAGTTCTTCGCGGTGTGGCATAAGTATTCCGAAGGTGGCCAGCAAGGGCCTATGCCAGGTTCTAAGGAGCTGGCTGACGCCGCCGCCGCCCACGGGGTTAAGGACGACGTCGTGAAAGCGATTCGCGAAGGCAGCGTAGATCGCGTTGCCAAGGCTGCGACTGCTGCCTTCGGTGAGACTGGGGCGCGAGGAACGCCGGCAGTGATGTTCAACGGCACTGAGATCAAGCCCGAAGATTGGGGCAAATCGGGTGCTGAACTGGCTGAGTACATCAAGAGCCAGCGCGTGCAACACCAATAGCCCCCTCGGCTACGCAGTACGTGGGCGGGTAGTCCCGATTTGTGGACTACCCGCCCGCTACGTGTAAAGTACAGACCGTCGCCACCTTAGCTCAGTTGGTAGAGCAGCTGTCTTGTAAACAGCAGGTCAGGAGTTCGAGCCTCCTAGGTGGCTCCACTTTCACGTCGTATTTGATAAGCCTCTGGTTGCGTTGGAGTGTTGGCGCTTGGGGGGTCTGTTTTTTGGCTCGCGTTGGCGGGTTTGTGTTTTGCCTGGTATTTCGCGGTTTCATG
>JAEWHO010000094.1 GCA_023387755.1 Actinomycetes bacterium
ATTGTGTGCTCCTACTACTGGCACTTCGTTGACGCGGTGTGGATTGTTCTGTTCTTCATCATTTACGTCATTAAGTGATCGCCCCTTCGAAACGGTTAAGGATCTCATTGTGAAGGTTCGTGTAAAAGGACGGCGGAGCAAGCGGGCCCCCGTTATCCTCATGTTCCTTGCCCTAATTCTCACTGGTGGCGCCTATGCCGCGCTGACTCCGCAGGCTGATGCGCAGGCCGGCAAGGACGATCTGGTCAAGCAGGGGCAAGCCCTCTTCCAAGCCAACTGTTCCACCTGTCACGGCAATGAAGGCCAGGGGAACGACGCCGGCCCCTCGCTTATCGGCGTGGGTGCCGCTGCGGCTGACTTCCAGCTATCCACGGGCCGTATGCCAATGGCGGCAAATTCCGCCCAGGCTCCCGTTAAGCCCGTTCGTTTTGACAAGGAGCAAATCGCCGCGCTTTCCGCTTACGTGGGTTCGTTAGGTCCCGGTCCTCACATTCCCAGTGATGACCAAGTCGATCCTGCTAAGGGAGACCCAGCCAAAGGTATGGCTCTCTTCCGCACGAATTGTGCCATGTGCCACAATGCCGTCGGTGCTGGTGGTGCGCTCTCCCGCGGTAAGGTCGCCCCTCCCCTGATACACGTCGAACCGCGACATATTTATGAGGCGATGCTCACCGGCCCCCAGTCAATGCCGGTCTTCAACGAAGCGTCTGTCACGCCTGAAGGTAAGCGCGATATCATCGCATACCTCAACGAGCAGCGGCAGGGCAGTCCGGGCGGCTTGTCCCTGGGGTCGCTAGGCCCGGTATCTGAAGGCGTGTGGGTCTGGGTCATCGGCCTCGGATCCCTCATCGGTCTTTCTGTATGGATTGGAGCAAAGTCCTCGTGAGCCATCACCTGCCCGATTCCCCTCATACCGGCGCGTCTACCGATGTCGACGTAGCCGAAGCGAAGGTCTACCCAGAACACTTCGAGAATCCCGGACTTCCCCCCCATAAGGAGCGGATGAGTGACCGCGATCCGCGCGCAGCTAAGCGCGTGGAGCTACAGGTAGTATTCCTCCTCCTTTTGTCGATTGTCTCGGCTGTCAGCGGCGTGACGGGATACTTTATGTATCCGGTCGGAGAAGATGCCCATTCCGTGCGCATGTCTACGTTGTGCATCGGTGCCGGCTTGGGTCTGGCTATGTTGTTTATCGGTATTGCTGCGGTCCATTGGGCCAAGGCGCTCATGTCCGACGCCGAGATGGTTGAGGAACGGCATATGCAGCGTGGGGACGACGATACCCGCGCAGCCGCCGCCGAGAAACTCCAGGCTGGCCTACGCGATGCGAATATCACGCGCCGGCCCCTATTGAAGGGCGCGTTGGCCTCGGCACTGCTGCTGGCACCGCTGCCCTTCGCCGTTCCTTTGATCGGTAACCTCTCCTCCGATTGGAATATCTCTAAGTTCCGCCACACTGCCTGGGCCAATCGCCCGCAGGGCGCGAAAGGCCGCCGTCTGGCGCGTGATCCCGAGGATGAGCCAATCCGCGCCGCCGATGTCACCATCGGTTCTGTCTTCCATGTCATCCCCCACGAGCTCGGTAAGCTCCCGGGTGAAGAACACTTCATGGAAGAAAAAGCCAAAGCCGTGGTCTTGCTGGTACGTATGGATCCCAGTGAACTGCACGAGGCCGATGATAAGAAAGAGTGGTCTTACGACGGTATCGTGGCCTACTCCAAGATTTGCACCCACGTTGGCTGCCCGGTAGCCCTGTACGAGCAGCAGACCAAACACCTGCTGTGCCCCTGCCACCAATCCACGTTTGATATGGCTAACGGAGCCACCGTCGTCTTCGGGCCGGCCAAGCGCCCGCTGCCACAGCTACCCATTGCAGTTGATGACGAAGGTTACCTGATCGCCACTTCGGACTTCCACGAACCGATTGGCCCGAGCTACTGGGAGCGTTTGAAGTGAATAAGCAAATGAAACCCCGTACCACCAGTGGCGCTGCCAAAGCTGGTGATTTCCTCGATACCCGGGTGGGCGCATCAAAGGCGGTTCGTGAGTTCGCTCGTAAGCTCTTCCCCGACCACTGGTCGTTTCTACTCGGCGAGGTGGCGCTGTACAGCTTCCTGGTGCTGGTGCTGACCGGTATCTTCCTGGCTATCTACTTTGTTCCCTCCATGGGCGAGGTCCACTACCCTGCAGACCAGCTTCCCACGACCATGCAGGGCGTGCAGATGTCGGAAGCGTTCAAGTCCACACTTGAGCTGTCCTTTGAGGTCCGTGGTGGCCTGCTGATGCGCCAGATGCACCACTGGGCCGCCCTCTTGTTCGTCGCAGCCATCGTGGCCCACATGTTCCGGGTATTCTTCACCGGCGCCTTCCGCCGTCCGCGCGAGCTCAACTGGGTGGTTGGCTTCACCCTCCTAATTCTGGCGCTACTGGCCGGTTTCTCCGGCTACTCCCTGCCGGACGATGTGCTCTCCGGTAACGGTTTGCGTATTGCCGACGGCGTAGCTAAGTCGATCCCGCTGCTGGGCTCCTACGTTTCCTACGGGATGTTCGGTGGCGAGTTCCCCGGGACCGTCATTATTCCGCGCCTCTTCACGGTGCACATCTTGATTGTTCCGGGTCTGATCTTGGCCCTGGTCTCCGTGCACCTGATGATGGTTGTGCTGCACAAGCACACCCAATACCCCGGTCCGGGACGTACCGATAAAAACGTCGTGGGATTCCCACTCTTCCCCGTATATATGGCGAAAGCCGGCGGATTCTTCTTCGTCGTCTTTGGCGTCATCGCTCTGCTCGGCGCATTCTTGTCGATCAACAACGTGTGGAACTACGGTCCCTACGACCCCTCCCCCGTATCCGCGGGCGCGCAGCCAGACTGGTACATGCTCTTCCTAGAAGGCGCTCTGCGTTTGATGCCCGGGCAGACCGAAGTCGTCATCGGCGGGTACACCTTATCCATGAACATTTTGGTCCCCGGCGTGGTCGTTCCCGGTATCCTCTTTACGCTCCTGGGAGCTTATCCGTTCATTGAAGGTGCCGCGACCAAGGACACCGGCGAACATCATGTGCTCGACCGGCCTCGCAACGTGCCTACTCGTACCGGTATCGGCGTCGCTATCATTACCGCTTTTGCGATTCTTGCGATTGCTGGCTCCAACGACCTTATGGCCACCCACTTCCACCTGGACCTTAACCAAATCACCTGGGTGCTGCGTGTGCTATTCCTGGTCGGCCCCTTCCTGGCGTTCAAGCTCACAAAACGCATCTGCTTTGCCCTGCAGCGCCGTGACCGGGAGCTGGTGCTCCACGGCCATGAAACCGGCCGCGTGGTGCAGCTTGCTGATGGGGCGATGATGGAAGTACACCGTCCTCTCACACCCTACGAGCGCTGGAAGCTGGTGTCTTACCCGGATAATGCTCCTCTGGAGATTGGGCCGGAGACTGACGATAACGGCGTAGAGCGGCCAGGATACAAGCGCGATCTGCGCCGCCAGAAGCTCTCTCGTTTCTTCTACCAGGACCGCATCCGCCCCGTGACTCCGCGGGAACTGGCGGAGGCACAGCATGAGCACGCGCATCTTGCCTCCACTTCGGTCGCCCAACTCGACGAAGGCCAGAAAGCTGCCGTCCGTCGTGAGCTTGAATCCGCGCAGCGGCAGGTGGACGCGATCGAATCCTGAGCGCACTCCTCCATTTCAACTGCGCGAAGCCCTCTCTTCGGCGGGGTGGTGATTATATCACCACCCCGCCGGTTTTTTCGGCTGTCCGAAATTTTTCCGCTGGCGAGGGTAGGCGTTTCGTCCTAGATTAGAGGGGAAGCCTTCGCGTAAATGACGCGAACGATCTCACGATTTGAGGAGCATAATGGCTGTCTACTCTCTACCCGAGCTCGACTACGATTACGCCGCCCTGGAACCGCATATCTCCGCAAAGATCATGGAGCTGCACCACTCCAAGCACCACCAGGCATACGTAGATGGCGCAAACACCGCCCTTGAGAAGCTGGCTGAGGCGCGTGACAAGGGCGACCTCGCGACCGTTAACCTGCATGAGAAAAACTTGGCCTTCAACCTCGGTGGACACTCCAACCACTCGGTGTTTTGGAAGAACCTCTCCCCCAACGGCGGTGGCGAACCGGAAGGTGAGCTGGCAGCTGCCATCGATGATTACTTCGGTTCCTTCGATGCTTTTAAGGCGCACTTCACGGCTACCGCCACCGGTATCCAGGGATCCGGGTGGGCCATCCTCGCCTATGACACTATTGCTAAGCGTCTTGTCATCTGGCAACTCTTCGACCAGCAGGGCAACATTCCCGTCGGGGTGGTCCCTCTGCTCATGTTGGACATGTGGGAACACGCCTTCTACCTGGACTACCTCAACGTCAAGGCAGACTATGTCAAAGCCTTCTGGAACGTCGTGAACTGGGAGCACGTTGCCCAACGTTTTGACGCCGCTCGCAGCCAATACGACAATCTTCTCGTCTAAGCGCGCCGATGTCTGCTGACGGATAAACCATCATTAGACGGCGGGGCCACCGATATTCTCGGTGGCCCCGCCAACCGTATTGGCGTTATACCGCTCTCCATTCTTGCGGTCGCCTAAACTACTACCCCGCCTTCAATGCAGTGGACAACTCGATGGCAAGCTGCTGCTCGTCGGCGTCGCTACCAAAACCGACAATGGCGTATTGATATTTGTCGACGATAAAATCACAGCCTTCCTCGCTGCAAAACACTCCGGGACTCACCTCTTCACCCTTCAGCTCACTTTGCCCAAAAGTCGGGAATTTGAGGACCATAAGTTGGCTAAGAGGTTGATGTTCTTTTCCCTTAACCCGATAAATGCCCTGGTTCTCGGGGTCTTGCGCGTAGCCTGCGGTTTCCTTGGGTAACTCCGCTAGATAGTTGTCGATGCTGGGAACTGTGGGCGCGGGTGCGGGAGGTGATGAGGTGCCGGCGGACGCTCTAGGAGATGGGTGCTGCGGCTGCGTCGTCGGTGAAGTTGGGGCCAGTGCCGAGGGTGCAGACTCCGGAGCCTTGCCTCCCGCGAAGACTCCTAGCCCCCATAGCAATCCCACAATCAGCAGTACACCCGCACTGATCGCGCCCAGCACAATCCAGATAGCTTTCTTTCTGGAGCCACCCCCCGGTGTTCTCACCCCGGTACCAGTTGGAGCCGCAGAATACTCTGCGCTGTACGTTGCTTGGCTGTAGGCAGATTGCCTGTAGGTCGGTTGTGCGTATGCGTTGTTTTGGTAGTTTGCTTGCCTATAGCTGGCATGGTCATAGCCCGGTTGGGAGTGACCGCTCGCCGTATTGCCATTACTCGACTGGGTATCCCCCGGATAGCGAGGGGAGTTCAGGGCCTGTTGCGCATCGTCGTTGGTGCGTTCATTCGCGACGCCCCAGGTTCCCTCTCCACGGGGAGTTTCTTCCCGGTTACCGTCCGGACGCTGCCAGATTGAGTCGTCCCCAGATGAGCGTTCCTCATTCGACATGGCGTAGTCTCCTCACTCGCTAATGCAGCCCTGTAGGACAAACCTTAGTCCATTCGCGCGGTGTAGCACGGTAGATATTCAGCAAAACCGCTACGCGCACGATTACCGGCAGCGTTACGATATCTGTGTGCAGATACACCGCCGCTGCTCTCCTTGCTCGATCACCGTTGATACTTACGGTGCCCAACTCCTATCGTGGAAGCCTCGCGGACACCGAGAGGTTTTCTTTTGCAGCAGCCAGATCGGCCAAAATCCTGAACATCATGCAGGTATTCCCATTTGCGCACCGTGGTTCGGACGCGGGCGTGACGGTGTCGAAGTCCCACACGTCCATGGTTTGGTACGGTGGGTACCCTGGCAATTGACCCGTGAGGTTTGTGAGCCCGATTCCATCACACAGCGTTGGGAGCTGGCCGGCGCTGCAGTAACCGGAGTCGCCGGAGCTGATCTGTATCCACCCGACCTGCGCTACACCTACATAATCGAAGCAGCCGATACCCTCGATCTCACCCTCACGATCGAGAGTCCAACCACGCCGGTTGATGTCGATATGGCATTCCACAGCTACTTCGCCGTCACTGATCTCGCGAATGTTACGATCACTGGCCTCACCGATACCATGGCGCGCACTGACACCGATGAATACGCTCATTCAGGACCGCTACATCTGGATGGACACCACGACGTCATCTACTTCGATGGTGGACGGCTCCCCCTCGATATTCACGACGTCGATCGCACCATTCGCGTGCTGGGTTACCATACGCGCGATGCGATCATCTGGAATCCCGGGCCGGAATATGCCAAGAACATGGCCGGACTTGGTGACGATGAGTGGAGGGCGATGGTATGCGTCGAGCTCGGCAATGTCCAACGGCACGCGCGCCCCATTGCGGCTGGCGGATCGGTGACTGTGGGGATGAGCATTAGCGTCGTGTCCCAGGATTAAGAGCACACCCTACCCGCGTTCCCAATTCTCCTTAGGGCCCTCGGCCACCACAAACAGAGGGTGCGGCCGCAAAGAAATCGCTTGCATCGTATCACCCCACTGCGGGCTGCGGACGCGCACCTTGCCTACCAAGTGCTCCCATTCAAAAGTGAGCTGCCCGCTCGTGACCCGAATTGTATCGACGTACTGGCCAGGCTCGGGTGGGCACACGATCTTTGCGTGCTGGAAGCGGTAGGCGCGGCGGTGAGCTTCCGCGCACACCTCCTCGAGATACGCACCCATGCACCGCAGCGGATCGACCTGCTCCTGAAATCGTACTAACTGAGGGTGGTGCCGGTACCCGGTCGTCTGGCCAGCCAGAACTTTCTGCGCTAGCAGCGCTTCCCGCCACAGGGCGATTAAGCCTTGCCTGTCCAGGAGCGCGGGATGGAGCGACCACAAACGCATAGATGTTCACTCACTTCGAAGATCAGTGCATTACGGATATAGCTGGAGGTGGTGCCACCTAACACGGTGGCACCACCTGGAACATCAGTGCGCTGCGCCGATATGAGCAGCATTTGAGTGACTTTAATGCGCGTGAATACCGCGGGAGAATTCGAAGAGCTGCATAACCAGCCCGATTACGCCCAGGATTACGCCGAGCAGAATGATCCAGCGGCCCAGTGCGACACCGGCAAACACGAGTGTTGCCGCCACCCCGAGCACGAACGGAGCCCAAGAGTGGGGAGAGAACTCTCCCAACTGGCCTTCTCGCTCGTGGATTTCGCCGAACGGGTCGTCCTCCGGACGCTTATCGACGCGGCGCCCAAGGATCCACAAGTAGCCACCAACCATCGCACACAGCGTTCCCAGCAGCAGGAATGCAGTCGTGCCGACCGGCTCTCCCTCTGCAGCCCACATATAGGCACCGGCAATCGGGTAGAAGAAGAAGATACCCAGGAAGAACATGAGCATTTCCACCCGCATCGGCTGGTGCTTGTTCTCGTAGCCGTCTGGCTTAGCCGTATGGGCAGTTAGCAGGTCGTCATCATGTACGTGGCTCATGCTTGGCTCATTTCAGCGGAGGAGCGGACTTTCTTCGGATCCACGCGGTCGAGAGCTGCCACCTCTGGGTGGTGCAGATCAAAGGCGGGACGCTCAGAGCGAATACGCGGCAGAGCGGTAAAGTTGTGACGCGGGATCGGGCATGAGGTTGCCCATTCGAGGGAGCCACCATAGCCCCAAGGATCATCAACGAACACGGTCCGCGGGCCACGCTGTGTCTTCCACACGTTCCATAGGAACGGGATCATCGACAGGGCGGTAATGAAGGCGCCCACCGTGGAGATCTGGTTGTAGAGCGTGTAACCATCCTCAACCATGTAGTCGGCGGTTCGGCGGAGCATACCTTCCACCCCCAGCCAGTGCTGCACCAGGAACGTGGTGTGGAAACCGATGAAGAGGAACCAGAACTGAATCTTACCCAGGCGTTCGTCAAGCATCTTCCCGGTGAACTTGGGCCACCAGAAGTAGAAGCCGCCGAAGACGGCGAAGACGACGGTACCGAAGATAACGTAGTGGAAGTGTGCCACAACGAAGTAGGAGTCGTGCACGTGGGCGTCCATTGCCGGACTGGCCAGGATAATACCGGTCAGGCCACCGAAGACGAAGGTGACGAGGAAGCCCAAGGCGTAGAGCATGGGCGTCTCGAAGGTGATCTTGCCGCGCCACATCGTACCGATCCAGTTAAAGAACTTCACGCCGGTCGGCACCGAAATCAGCATGGTCATCAGGGCAAAGAAGCTCAGCATAACTGCACCGGTGGTGTACATGTGGTGCGCCCACACCGTCACCGACAGAGCTGCAATGGAGATGGTAGCGAATACCAGGGTCTTGTACCCAAAGATGGGCTTGCGGGAGAACACCGGGATAATCTCGGAAATAATGCCGAAGAACGGCAGCGCCAGCACATATACCTCAGGGTGGCCGAAGAACCAGAACAGGTGCTGCCAGAGGATAACGCCGCCGGAGTGCGGGTTAAAGATCTGCGAGCCGAGGATACGGTCAGCAGCCAGCCCGAAGTAAGCGGAGGCGAGCACTGGGAACGCCATCAGCACCAGCACAGAAGTAATGAGAATATTCCACGTGAAGATCGGCATGCGGAACATCGTCATGCCCGGGGCGCGCATCGTAATAATGGTCGCGATGAAGTTTACCGAGCCAAAGATGGTTCCGAAGCCCGTCATGCCTAGGCCCAACACCCACAGATCTGCACCGAGGCTCGGCGCGTATGGGCGAGTGGACAGCGGCACGTAGCCGGTCCAACCAAAATCAGCCGCTCCGCCGGGCATAATGAGCCCGGAGCAGGCCAGCAAACCGCCAAAGAGGAACAGCCAGAACGCGAACATGTTCATGCGCGGGAACGCGACGTCAGGCGCCCCGATCTGCAGCGGTACGAGTACGTTGCCGAAGGCCGTGAACATGGGGGTGGCGAACAGGAACAGCATGATCGTGCCATGCATAGTGAACAGCTGGTTGAACTGTGCCTTGGACTGCAGCAGCTGACCCGGTTCGAAAAGCTCAGCGCGAATGAACATTGCCATGACGCCGGCGAGCAGGAAGAACGCCATCGCGGACCACATGTACATGTAGCCGATGGTCTTGTGGTCAGTGGAGGTTATCCAGTTAACGATCGTCTGGCCCAGCTTCTGTTTATGGGGGCGCAGACCCGGAACCATATCCGGGGTGTCAACCTCGGTCTGCTGGGGCGTGATATCAATAGCCATCAGTAAGACCCTCCTGGCGTATAGGTGCCATCGAATTCTTCACCGCGTTCTCCCACATTGCCTGCTTCCCGCAGTTTCTGCATCTCGGCGTCGTATTCGGCACGGTCCACAACCTTGACCTGGAAGAGCATTTCAGCGTGGTACTCACCGCATAATTCCGCACATTTGCCCACGTATGTGCCCTTTTCTTGCGGGGTCACGTGGAAGACGCGTTGTTCGCCTGGGATCATGTCGAGCTTAGTAAGGAACGCCGGGATATAGAAGGAGTGTTGCACGTCACGGGAGTGCAGCTGGAACTCCACAGTCTCGTTGACCGGCAAGTACAGCGTGGGGAGACGCTCAAAGTCCCCCTCTTTGCCAGTCAGGGTGATGCGTTCACCCGAATAGAAAACATCGTCGTCGAGGTAATTAAAATCCCAGGACCACTGCTTGCCATAAATGGAAATATGGTTGTCAACCGGGCCTTCGGTATCCCAAAGCTGATCGGTGGTCTTTACTGTGTGGTAGAACAGTACGCCAACCATGAAGATCGGAATGATCGTGTACATCAGCTCCAGCGGCACGTGGTACTGCAGCTGAACGGGGAGTTCATTATCGCCCTTACGCTTACGGTAGACGATGACACACCAGATGATCAGGCCCCACACCAGTACGCCGATGAGGAGGGCCGCAATCCAGGCCCCGTTCCACAGACTAATGAGCGAGTCAGTTTTATCGGTCATTCCCCGCGTCGAGGGCAAGAAGCCGGTGGCGAGCTTATCGGAAGAACAGCTAGTGAGCGCAAAGGCACCCACCAATGCCAGTAACGCTACCTTCCAGCTGCGTGCCCCGCTGGGGCGAAAACTCATACGCACGGTCACTCCTCCGCATGACATACCGCAAGGACTTTGGTCCTTCAGAATAAGACTACCTGGTGTTCGGACAAACTGTCAGCATGTGTCCCATAAGCGCGACATTGTGCCTTATTACACGCCGTGCGGGCCCGGCATCAGCCAGGCCCGCGTCGGCTCATCATCAGGTTACGGCGCTTTAAAGATCTTCACGATATCTGCGACGTTAACCGCGGCCGGTCGCTGTTCCTCAGCGGGTGCGAGAAAGGCGAAACGAGTGCCCTCGGCCTTCCCGGCGAGCTGCGGCAAATTCTCAACCGGGACAGGGAATAGCTGCGCACCTTGGACCGGCGGCTGGGTTTGACCGGAGTCGTCGGGCCACGCAGCAAAGGCGGACCGCAGAATTAAGGTATCGCCCTCTGCCGCAGTTACCTCGGAACTCCCTTGCTTGAGATCTTCGACGGTAAGCTCCGTCGGCACCGCAGTCCCCTCCGCGATGGAGACGCCACTAACCTTGCCATCGTCCTCGGTTACGGTCAGTCCGAGCTCAGCGGGATCTTTCACCTCGGTAGCGTTGCTGGGCGCAGCGGCGTCGGGCCCCACAGAATCAATAACGTCGACAACGAAGACGATCGAATCTCCCGGCTTAATCTTGCCGTCCGGCGTCCCCTGCGGATAGCCGAGCTCACTGGGAATTGACAGCTGTACTCGCTCTCCCACATGGGTGCCGGTCAAGCCCTGCTTCCACCCGGGAATTACCTCATTAAGGTTAAAGGCAACCGGGGCACCTCGTGTGAAACTGGAATCAAAAACATCGCCGTCCCATACCTGGCCGTGGTAATTCGCGAAGACGATGTCGTCAGCGCCCACCTCGTGGCCGTCCGGCTTGGGTGCGGCAATATGGCGCTGCAACTCGGTCGGAGCATCCCCCGCGAACGTCAGTGCCAGATCAGCCCCGTCACCAGAGACTTCGAACAGAGGTTTGTCACTGTCGGTCACGTTTTGAACTGCAGCGGTGGTGGCCCCGGGCGAGGTGGGGGCGGCCGCCTTTTTATCCCCAGAGCATCCTCCGAGGAGGGCCACGGCGGTAAAGACGGCGAGAGTACGACGTAAATTCATCAGGATCCTGTCTGGTGGTCTGGGCCACCGTCCTAGTTAGTTAAAGGACTCCCCGCAAGCGCACGAGCCGGCAGCATTCGGGTTATCAATCGTGAAGCCCTGCTTTTCGATGGTATCGGCGAAGTCGATGGTGGCGCCATCCAGGTAGGGCAGGCTCATCCGATCAACGATTACCTCGACGCCGTCGAAGTCGCGGACAGCATCGCCGTCAAGGAAGCGCTCATCAAAATAGAGCTGGTAAATCAAACCCGAGCAACCGCCGGGCTGTACGGCGATCCGCAGGCGCAGATCGTCGCGGCCTTCCTGTTCCAGTAGCGATTTTACCTTCGCTGCAGCCTCACTCGTGAGGGTGACACCGTGGGTGGGGGCTTCCTGCGTGCTTTCGGTCATGATCCTCCGATCATCGGTTGAGAACTCCTGCGTGAAGCCTACGCGTTTCGCGGAGCTTTTGCTAAGTCGAGCCTTAGCCAACGCACCAGGTGGCGGCCATTGCCCGCCCGACGTCATACCAAGTTCGCTCACCGCGATCAAATAGATCGGTGATCCCTATCGTGGCCAGCGTACGCCGAGGTAGTTTTTCCCCGGAACCGACGACGGCGCACGCCGTGCCCGCCTGTTGCGCCAAACCTCCGACTGCTACGGGCAGTCCGCTAAGCACCGCATTGGCGTCGTTTTCTTCACTCAGGACGAACACGACATCCGCGTCCGCGATTCTGTCTTGCCACCCCGCTGCTTCAGCAACCACTGATAGACCGTCGGATAGACGAGCTCCCAATGCGGCCAAGGTGAACGCGACACCACCAGCCATAGCGGTGCCGGGTTGGCGGGCCAATCGCGCAAGCTCTATTTCTAGGCGCCCGGTGGTATGGCTTAATTCCGTGAGGAACTCGGTAATAGCTCGGTCGGCTGCTTGGGCAGCTTGAGCGACGGTGGTTGAGTCAGCGGTATCACCGGGGAAATCCTGGGTGGTCTTGGCCAACTCCAAACCTCGTCCCCCCACGCCAAGCAGGCTTGTTTCTTCCACGTACGCGACCGTCAGGCGCGGTGCTAGCTCCGCTAGCGCCTGCCGTTCTCGAGGCGTGAGCGCATGCCATGCTCCGGCACCGCCGTCGTGTGCCCCACATGGGCTCGCCCCCACAATCACCGAACCCTGCTGAGATAGCTCAACCAGCTGGCGCAGGGCGGGCGCGAGCGCGCTGGTATCGCTAAGGGGCACCTCAAGCTCCGAGCTTCCGGGCAGCGCATGTTCGGCCGCGTAGCCGTCCTCACCGATCAGGTGGAGCGGTTGGGCCGCAGAGGGGTGCGCCAGGCCCCCTGGAAGCTCATCGATTTGGCGGGAACGCTGCAGGGAGCGCCAGCCGAAAGCGAAGTCATGCCGGGTGGATGGTTCGGCTCCTACCAGTAGAGCGCGCATTGTCCTCCTCACGTTGCAGGTTACCGGAGAGCCATCATGGCGCGTGGGTAGAGGAATGCGCAAATCCCGCCAAGCGGTTACTTTTAGGGAAGAGTGTTCACAAACTGAAGGAGCCGACCGTGCGCCGTTTACCTTTTCTTGCCGTGTCATTGGCGCTGGTACTCGCCGGTTGTGGGGGTACCAACGTGAAGCCGGTTTCGGCCGAAGACCTCCAAAGCCGTATTGCTCAGAGCCTAGAGCAACAACTCGGTGATTCCCCCACCATCTCTTGCCCGGTGGGTCTCAAAGCAGAAGTCGGTGCGGCCACAACCTGTTCCATCACGGGCGGGAAGTCTCCCCTACTGGCTACCGCTCAGGTGACGAAAGTCAATACGGTCAGTGGTGAAGTGAAAATCGCCGTGTCGATTGCTCCCGACCCGGCAGTGGCGAGCCAGTCGCCCGGGTCATTACCGAGTACATCAGCCACGGACGAGCTCGTCACGGACGAGTCAGCCTCCCCCACACCCTAACCTTACGGCAGGTACTCGGCCATCTGGCCACTGGCCCGATAGTACGCTGGCCTATCCGCGGTGTGCAGGCTCCGGTGGTAACGGCACTAATATTCGACGACGACGCGAGGGCGGGCCCGTGCGGGCCCGCCCTCGGACTTGTCCATGCCTGTACTAGGCAGGTGGAATCAGGTGATTTACTCCGGCTGAATATCTCCGCCTAGCGCTGCTAGCAGTAAGGCTTCGGCCAGGAGGGCACCCTTCAGATCACCAAGGTGAACCGACTCGTTCGCGCCGTGAGCGCGGGTATCTGGATCCTCAATCCCCGTGACCAAAATATCTGCCTGCGGGAACATCGAGGACAAGTGGGAGATGAAGGGGATTGATCCGCCCATGCCAATATCCACGGACTTTTCCTGCCACGCCGTCGTCAATGCCCAATGCACGAGCTGGCCGGTCTCGGTATCGGAAGGAGACGTGAACGGCTGGCCGAGTTCGTTAATCGTCACCGTCACCTCTGCCCCGAAGGGTGCGTGTTCTTCCAGATGTTTCTTGACAGCCTCAGCGGCGTCCCGGGGATTCTCGCCGGGGGCGATCCGGATGGACAGCGCCGCGCGGCAGCTGGAGGCGATGGTGTTGGACTTCATCTCCACGCTGGTAACATCCATGCCGATAACCGAGATGGCGGGGCGCATCCACAGGTGGGTGGGAATCGAGCCGGACCCAGCGATCTGATAGGAATCCACCAGGCCCGCGTCAGCACGGAAGGCATCGGCGGGATAGTCGAGTTCGCTGTCTGCCCCCTGGACTAGGCCTGCCACAGCCACATCGCCGTCGCCGGTATGGAGAGTGGACAGCAGGCGGCACATGAGGGTGACCGCATCGAGGTAGGGGCCGCCGAACACCCCGGAGTGGACATCATGAGAGCCGGTTTTCAGCTCTACGCCAATATCGACCAGGCCGCGCAAAGAGGTGGTGAGCGCCGGGATGCCGACCTTCCAGTTGGCGGAGTCCAGCACGATAATAACGTCGGCTTCGAGGCGTTCGCGGTGGGCCTGGAGGAACTGCACAAAGGATGGCGAGCCGATTTCCTCCTCCCCTTCGATAAAGCAGGTGACTGAGACGCCGAGGTCGTCCCCGAGGACGCGCAGGGCTCCCACATGGGCCACAATTCCGGCTTTATCGTCGGCGGTGCCACGCCCGTACATGCGCTCGCCGCGGGTGACTGCTTCGAAGGGGTCGTCTTGATCCCACAGGGCTGTCTCTCCCGGCGGCTGAACGTCATGGTGGGCGTAGAGCAATACCCGGGGGGCTCCTGGTTTACCAGGTTTATGGCCCAACACGGCGGGGCGACCAAGCGTGCGGTGCTCATCTTCGACGCGGTGAATCTCAACATCCTGCATCCCCACTTGGCGCAGGAGCTCGGCAGTGAACTCCGCCGACTCCTGCACCCGGGCTTGGTCGAATGCATCGGAGGAGACCGAAGGGATACGGACCAGGGACTCGAGATCGGTGCACACCTGGGCGAAAGCCTCGTCGGTGCGCCTTCTTAACTCATCTACTGTGATCACGCACACGAGCGTACTACCTTTCTGCCGGGACGAGTAGCGTAATCCGCTTAATCGCGTACCATCGAGGGGTGATCTTCCGTCGTACAACAGAACCGACCCCGGCCGAGCCAGAACCCGCGTCCGCGCCGAAGCAGCCGCGCGACCGTACCAAAGCAGCAGGGGTGCGCACCCCGAAGCGATCCGAGGCACAGTCGAAGAATTACCGGCCTGTGGTCGATACCGACCGCAAAGCGGCCAAAGCCCGCGCCCGCCAACATCGCAATGAAGCATATGAGCGGCAGCGCCAAGCCATGATCACCGGAGATGAGCGCTACCTGCCGCTACGCGATCAAGGTAAGTCCCGCCGCTACGCACGTGATTTTGTTGATGCCCGCTGGAATATCGGCGAACTGTTCATGCCCGGTGCCGCGCTGATGCTGATCACCATGTTCCTGGCCAATGTGTGGCCGCAGGCCGCAGTTGTCGCAACCATTGGGATGTATGTCATCGTTTTCGCGGGTATTTTCGATGCCCTCATTATGGTGTTTTCACTCAAACGGCGCTTAGCCAAGCGATACCAGACGAGCGACGTCCGCCCTCGGACGGGGTTCTACGCCTTCTCCCGGGCATTTATGATCCGCCCCTGGCGGATGCCGAAACCGCAGGTTAAGCGCGGCCAATTCCCGCACTAATATGGAGAGCCACAGACGCCGCAAGCCCCGGACACGGCTTAAGCCCGCGGTCCATCCCTCCGGTGTGCGGGCACGCTGAGGGCATAGCACTATTGCGCCAGGGCGCGGTTCATACGTGCCGGCCAGAGCCCACCTTCATAGACGAATCCTGAGTAGGCCTGAAGGAGATCTGCCCCCGCGGCAAGGAGCCGGCGTCCATCCGCAGGTGTGAAGATCCCCCCGACCCCAATGAGTAGCGGCTCCTCCCCCAGCTCCTGGCGCGCAAGCTCCACCACCTGGCACGCACGCTCATGAACCGGCCGCCCCGATAGGCCACCGGCGCCGTAGTTATGCGCGATAGTTGTGTTCACAGCGACCATCCCGGCGAGCCCCTGCGCGCGAATCATGTGCGCCACAGCGCACACGTCGTCGTCGGCTAAATCCGGGGCGATTTTCACTAAAATCGGCAAATCCGCCCGCCCCACTGCCACCGCGGCTTCCTGTACCGCCATGGTAATCGGTTGCAGGCTGGAGATCGCCTGCAGATCGCGGAGCCCCGGCGTGTTCGGTGAGGATACGTTAATCACTAGATAGTCCGCCCAGGGGCTCAACGCCCGGGCGGAGTAGGCATAATCAGCGGGCGCCTCGGCGGCGTCAGTGATTTTGGATTTGCCGATGTTAACGCCCACGACGCAACGCCGCCCATCCCGAGTGGAGCGCAGTTGGCGCAGCCGCCCAGCGACTACATCAGCGCCGTCGTTATTGAACCCCATGCGGTTGCGCAGGCCGTCCACCTCATAGTGGCGCCACATACGGGGCTTATCATTGCCGGGCTGGGGATGGCGCGTGACCGTTCCGATCTCCACAAATCCGAAGCCAAGCGCACTGAGCGCCAGCACTGCTGTGGCATTCTTATCCATCCCGGCGGCAAGCCCTAATATGCCCGGTATCCGGCGTGGGAAGATATCGAGCCGGGGCGAGCTAGCGGGCCTGTGTGGGCGCGGGCAGCAGGCCGCCAGCAGACGCCGACCGATGGGTGTTGCACCAGCAAGCTCGAGACCCTTCAGCGCGGCGCCGTGGGCGATTTCCGGATCCACATGGCGGATGAGGTGGGTGAAAACTGCGCGATACATGACCGATCCGTTCAGCTTGGCGGGCGACTATTTGGCGAGCCGCGCCGGATTGGAGTGATAGAGCCAGGCTAACCCGAGGAACGGCAAAATTAGTGGAACCCAGCCATATCCCTGCCCGAAGTGGGACCAGACTGTAGCGCGTGGGAACCAGTGCGGGTACAGGTAAGAAATAAGCCCGACGACGATCACCCCGGTTGCCTCAACTAGCACGGCAGCCAGGGCCACGCGCCGCATCCGGCGCCCGTTATGGGCCAAACAGATCGTGGCGACGATATAAACCACCGCTGCTAGAGCCGATAACCCGTAGGCGAGTGGCGCTTCACCTGGATTGCGGATGAGCTGAACCAAAGAGCGAGCGGTAGCGGCGAGCGCGAAAATCCCGTAGACGAGGATGAGAACCCGGCCGATACCGTAGGCTGGGCGGCGAGTGTCTTCAGCGGATGTGGTGGTGATACTCATGCGGACCACACCTGCCATACGCGCCACTGGCAGATTACCAGTGTAAAAGTTACTACCGCTAGGGCCGCACTCGAGATGCGAGTACGGTCTGCGAGGGCCCACGCGGCCGCAATAGGCAGCAATATCAGGCAGGTGAGCAGATACCCCCACAGGGTGCCCCCATCGGCCGCTGTCGCACCGCGTAGCTGACCGATAGCGGCGATAATGCAAATCCCAATCTGGATTGCCTCAACAACGCCTGCAACGATCAGCTGTTTGAATATCACTGCCCGATTAGTGATGAGGTATCCCAGCGCCCACATCATGAGTAGGCCGGTGAGAATACCGGCAATCCAAAGTCCTAAGAACACGCCCTAAGGGTATCGCCTTCAGCGAAAATATACGCAATCAGACCTTATTTTGGGCGGTAAATTGGCGGTAGCGTTCCACCTGGAGGCACTGCCGCTGTGGTCTTTAGCGGAGGTTATCGTTACGCTGTGAGGGTGAACACCGTTGAACTCAGTGCAAAGAAGCTGTCCTCTATTCGTTGCGACATCCTGCTTGTAGGTGCTGCCAGCGTTGACGACGCCGTCGTCCCCTTTGCCGGCCCCGCTGTCAGCGCTAAAGCCGATAAAGCACTAGCAGAACTCATTGAGCAACTCGATATCTCCTCGTCCGCCGGGCAGGTTACCCGCGTGATAAGCGCGGAATTCTCCACCCCGGTTGCGATTGTGGGCGTCGGTAAGGATCCGGACACGGAGGCGATCCGCCAGGCAGTCGGTGCGGCCACCCGCCAGCTGGCCGGGACGGATCATGTCGCCATCGCGTTACCGACTGCCAGTGCCGAGGAAGTTGGCGCAATCGTTGAAGGCGGCATTATGGGCGCCTACGCTTTCGCCCAGTACAAGAAGTGCAAGAAGGAACCGGTGTCCCGCCTCACCGTCCTCACCCCGCTAGCCAAGGATAAGGACGCCCAGGCCGCTGCGAAGCGAGGCGAGATCTTGGCTACCGCCGTCAACCGGGCCCGCGACCTGGTCAATCTGGCCCCGAACGATCTCTTCCCCCAATCCTTCGCTGAATATGCTGAACAGGCCGCTAAGGGTCTGAAAGTGAAGGTCACCGTCATGGACGAGAACGAACTCAGCAAGGGAGGATATGGCGGCCTCATCGGCGTGGGGATGGGCTCGGCCCGCCCACCTCGGCTCGTGCGCCTGGAATGGTCCCCGGCCCGCGCCCAGGCTCATGTGGCGCTCGTCGGTAAGGGCATCACCTTCGATTCCGGCGGCCTGTCATTGAAGCCCGGCAAGGGTATGGAGACGATGAAGTGTGATATGGGCGGTGCCGCAGCAGTGCTCAATACGATCCTCGCCGCCGCTGAGCTGAAGCTACCGATTAAGGTGACAGCTTGGCTGGCAATGGCTGAGAATATGCCGGCCGGTGGAGCCCAGCGCCCCGGGGACGTGATCACCATGTATGACGGCACCACCGTTGAGGTGCTCAATACTGACGCCGAAGGCCGCCTGGTCATGGCCGATGCCCTCGCCCGTGGGGTAGAGGATAAGCCTGACGTTATCTTGGACGTCGCCACCCTCACGGGAGCGGCAATTGTGGCCTTGGGTGACCGTACCGCAGCCGTTATGGGCGACGCCGATTTGACCAGCGATGTGTTGGCTGCTGCAGACTGCGCTGGCGAACAGTTCTGGCATATGCCACTGCCCGAATATATGCGGGAAACTCTGGAGTCCCCGGTTGCCGACCTGAAGAATATCGGTAGCCGTATGGGCGGCACCCTGACAGCCGGACTGTTCTTGGAGCATTTCGTGGGCGATACCCGCTGGGCACATCTAGATATCGCTGGGCCCGCCTACTGCGAGGAGTCTGCCTACGGATACACCCATAAGGGTGGCACCGGATTCGCAGTTCGTACCCTGGTGAATCTGCTCGAAAACTTCGAGCCGCTAAACTAACCGACATGGGCGGGAAAGGAATCTCCTTTCCCGCCCATCTCATACCTATTCCCATCCGTCCGAACCTAACCGATCCATTCCTGCGCCTGCACAGTCGTGGCATGGTTCACCCCGTGTTCACCGACCGGCTGTGCTTGCTATGCACCACCACCGTGGGACAATAGTCCTGAACCAGCCCTACGGGGAATATTTTGAGGAGTTGCACGTGACAGATACGCCGGAGTACGACATCGTCATTTTGGGAGCCGGAAGTGGTGGCTACGCCGCTGCCCTGCGTGGCGCCCAGCTAGGGCTTAAAGTTGCCCTCATTGAAGCGGACAAAGTTGGGGGCACCTGTTTGCACCGTGGCTGCATCCCCACTAAAGCTCTCCTCCACGCCGCTGAGGTAGCTGATACCGCTGCGGAATCCGCCTCGGTGGGGGTTGACCTTACCCTTGAGGGCATCGACATGGCCCGGGTTAACAAGTACAAGGACGGCGTCATCGGGCGCTTGTACAAGGGCCTACAGGGCCTGGTCTCCTCCCGCGGCATCGACTTCATTACCGGCTGGGGTCGTCTGGTCGGCCCCGATACCGTCGAGGTGGACGGCAAAAAGTACCGCGGTAAGAATATTGTCCTCGCCTCCGGCTCCTACTCTCGCACCCTGCCGGGCCTGGAGATCGGCGGTCGGGTGATGACCAGCGAGCAGGCACTACAACTCGACTTTGTGCCCAAGTCCGCCATCGTCCTTGGCGGTGGCGTTATTGGTGTCGAATTCGCTTCTGTGTGGAAGTCATTCGGTGCTGACGTCACCATCATTGAGGGCCTGCCCCACTTGTGCCCCAACGAGGACGAGGTTATCTCCAAGACCTTGGAGCGCTCCTTCCGTAAGCGCAAGATCAACTTCAAGCTCAACACCCGCTTCGAATCCGTCACCCAGGATGACAATGGCGTGAAGGTGCGCACCGACAACGGCGATGAGTATGAGGCAGATCTGCTTCTCGTAGCGATCGGGCGGGGCCCCGCCACCAAAGATCTGGGCTACGAAGAGCAGGGTATCTCGATGGATCGTGGATTCGTGCTCACTAACGAGCGCCTGCACACGGGAGTGGGCAATATCTACGCCGTCGGCGATATCGTGCCGGGCCTGCAGCTGGCCCACCGCGGTTTTGCCCACGGAATCTTTGTGGCCGAAGAAATCGCCGGCCTCAATCCTGCCGTGATCGAAGATTCCACCATCCCGCGCGTGACCTATTGCGAGCCGGAAATCGCCTCCGTGGGTATTACCGAAGCGCAGGCCGCCGAAAAGTACGGCGCAGACGCCGTGCATAGCATCGAATACAACCTGGCTGGCAACGGCAAGTCACAGATCCTCAAAACCGCCGGTTTCATCAAGCTCGTTGGGGTCAAGGAAGGACCGATCGTGGGCGTCCACATGGTGGGAGCGCGGGTTGGCGAACTTATCGGTGAGGGCCAGCTCATAGTGAGCTGGGAGGCCTACCCGCAAGACGTCGCCTCCCTTATCCACGCGCACCCCACCCAGAATGAGGCCATGGGTGAGGCTGCCCTCGCCCTCGCCGGCAAGCCGTTACACGCACACAGCTGATACTCGAGAAGGAGTCGTTCCACATGTCTGAAACTGTGAAGATGCCTGCTCTCGGTGAGTCCGTCACCGAAGGCACCGTTAGCCAATGGCTGAAGTCCGTTGGCGATCGGGTGGAGGTGGACGAGCCCCTGCTCGAGGTTTCCACCGATAAGGTCGACACTGAGATTCCTTCCCCCATTGCCGGGGTGTTGGAAGAGATTCTGGTCGACGAAGATGAAACCGCTGAGGTGGGTGCTGATCTGTGCCGGATCGGTGATGGTGCTGGCGACTCCGGTGCAGCTGAAGCCGATAAAGCCGACGACGCCGACAAGCAATCTGCCTCGGAAGAACAGGCCAGTGCCGCAGAAGAGTCTGATGCGGCCGACGATTCAGCTGGGCAGGATGACAGCGGTGCGGACCAGACCGAAGCGAAAACTGCTGCGGATGACAAGTCCCAGTCCGGTGGTGGCCAGGCTGTCACCATGCCGGCGCTGGGTGAGTCGGTGACCGAAGGTACCGTGAGCCAATGGCTGAAGCAGGAGGGCGATACTGTCGAGGTTGATGAGCCGCTTCTAGAGGTTTCCACCGACAAGGTCGACACCGAGATCCCCTCTCCCATCGCCGGCACCCTCCAAAAGATCCTCGTGGGTGAGGACGAGACCGCTGAAGTGGGCGCGGAACTGTGCCTGATCGGCGACGGTGCGGCTAGTTCGTCTTCGGATGAGGCTGCCGACGATACCGCCTCTGCTGAGGACGATGCTGCACCGGCTGAATCCCAGCCCGCCGCGGAGGTTGCAGCTGATGAGGCCCCTGGTGCTGATGAGGTGCCTGCCGAGGAGACCGCCGGTGACGAAGTCTCCGACGACGAAACCGCAGCTGCCGAATCCGCCGCCTTTGAGCCGGAAGAAACCCATGCGCAGCCACCCTCTGAAGAAGAGGATCCGCAGGAGAATCATTCGGCCCCACGCCCAACCAAGGCACCTGGCACCTACGTAACCCCAATCGTGCGCAAGCTGGCCAAAGATAAGGGGGTTGACCTCGCCGAGGTGCAGGGCACCGGCGTAGGCGGTCGGATCCGCAAGGAAGACGTCGAGGCTGCAGCCAAAGCCGCCGAGGAAGCTAAAACAAAGGCAGCTGCGGCTAAGCAGGCCGCACCGGCAGCTTCCTCCGCACCCCGCCCCCAGGCTGAGATCTCACCACTGCGTGGCACCAAGGAGAAGATGTCCCGCCTACGCAAGGTGATTTCCGCCCGCATGATCGAGTCCCTCCAGGTGTCGGCTCAGCTGACCACAGTGGTGGAAGTCGACGTCACCCGCGTAGCCCAGCTCCGCGCCCAAGCCAAGGACAAGTTCCTGGCGACCGAAGGCGTAAAGCTCACCTTCCTACCGTTCTTCGTCAAGGCCGCTACGGAAGCGCTCAAGGCTCATCCGAAGATCAACGCCAGTATTGACGGCGATCACGTCATCTATCATGACGTCGAAAATGTTGGCATTGCAGTCGATACCGAACGTGGTCTGCTCGTACCGGTTATCAAGGATGCAGGTAGCCTAACGATTTCCGGTATCGCTAAGAAGATTGGTGACCTAGCTGCCCGCACCCGCAGTTCGAAAGTTACCCCGGATGAACTGTCCGGCAGCACCTTCACCATCACCAACACCGGTTCCGGTGGCGCACTCTTCGACACCCCGATCATCAACCAGCCCGAGGTCGCTATCCTCGGGGTGGGAACGATCGTGAAGCGCCCAATGGTTGTCACGGACGCCGACGGAAATGAGTCGATCTCCAACCGTTCGATGGTCTACCTGGCACTGTCCTACGATCACCGACTGGTTGATGGTGCCGATGCGGCTCGCTACCTCATGGCGGTCAAGGCCCGCCTGGAAGAAGGCGACTTCCACGCCGAGGTCGGCCTCTAGCCACAGCTAACAGCGGGGCTGCTCCACACGAAGTGAGCAGCCCCGCTGTGCTATGTCTATTCCTCACCTGCACAGGGATGGATTTCGCGGATTCGCCCCAACTCCAACGTGAACTGCAGACACCGTTCCTGCACGGGCTTGTCGGTTCGCACTTCCCCTTGGCGCTCCTGGTAGGCCGAGGCGGTGACATAAGCAGTCACAACATTTCCGCGAACCTCGCGCACCTGCACCTGCGTCTGTAAATTCTCGATCGCGATATGCTGCTCATTCCACTGCGTAATCTGAGCAGTATCCGCGTCTAGCGCAGGTGCGCCCGCCGCATAGACTTCCTCTAGTAGCGCCGGGTCCCCCGCGATGATCGCAGCGTCCCGTTTCGATAAAAGCTCAGCAAGAACCTCACCCGCCGCAGGCTGAGCCCACCAGTATCCGCCACTGAGTACCGCCGCTGCTGCCCCCGCAGCCACCCAAATCCACCGCAGTCTATGACGGTGAACAATGACTGCTTTACCCGGGTGAGCATGCCGTCGCCGACTGGGGGCCACCTGAGTCGCTGGGGTGCGTTTACGCATATACGCCACTGCCAAGGCACTGGCAGAAGGAAAAGCAACGGTTTCGCCCGGGCCTAAGTGGGCGCTGAGCGCGGAGAAGTCGCGCGCCGTTGGCCGCCTCTCAGGTTCGGAATGCAGCGCCTGCTCCGTCAACTCGCGCACCAGAGCAGCTGGGCTGAGCTCACACAGGACTGCTGCCAGAGAGTAAATATCCCCAGCCACACTCGCCGCCCCACCCTGTGCTCGTTCCGGAGCAGTGAAACCCGCCGTGCCCCGTTCGGCACCAAGTCGGGCACAAATATCGACTAAGACGGGGACGCCGTCGTCGGTGATAATAATGTTCTCTAGTGACACATCGCCATGGATCACCCCGGCGTCGTGCAAGGTGGCCAGGGCTGACGCCACCGCGTCCCACACGTACGCAATTTCTCCCGCCTGCAATTGGCCGCGTGCTGCCAGCAAAGTCCCCAAGCTGATTCCGCTGACGGGCTCATAAGCCACGAGCAGGGTGTGCCCCTGGACTTGGGTATCGCGCACCTTAACGATATGGCGATGATGGATACCGGCTAGGTGGAGCAGACGCCGCTGCATAGCGCGAACCTCGGGTGCAGTGGCGAGCTCGATACGTGCCACGACACAGGGCTCACCATTCGGATCGCGGGCTTCATATACGGTCGCCGAGAGCGGGTCCAACAATTCGTAGCCAGCCAGAAACGTCATAACTGTACAGTAGATACTCATTCAGGCTGCTAACCGTTATCCACAGGAGAGGAAAAATTCGCCACAATTCGCCCAACTACCTCAAATTACGTCCGCGCTCCGGCGCGGGGCGTTAAGGTGTGCACGTGCGAGTCATTAATTTGCTCTCTCAGGGGCCGCAGCCCTACGAGGATGTTGACCAGCGGCAACGAGGGTTACACCAGGAGGTTGCGAACGGCGGCGAACCCGCTCTGATCGTGGTGCAGATGCAGTCGGTGTACACGGCTGGGCGACGCACTGGCCCGTGGGATATTGTCGACGAATCTATCCGAGTGGTCAGCGTTGATCGTGGGGGGAGGATCACGTGGCATGGACCCGGTCAAATCGTGGTCTATCCAATCGTGGCGTTGCAACAGCCGATTGACGTCGTCAAATATGTGCGGGCTCTAGAACAGGCAGTCATGGATACCTGTGCTCTTTACGGTGTGCAGACTAAGCGGGTCGAGGGCCGTTCGGGAGTCTGGCTAGCGAATCCGGACCGCAAGATTTGCGCCGTCGGAGTGCGCGTGGCCCAGGGGGCAACGCTCCACGGAATCGCGCTCAATGTATGTAACAGTTTGGAACCCTACGGGCACATTGTGCCCTGCGGGATTTCCGACGCCGCCGTTACCAGCCTGCAGCAGGAAACCGGTGTGAGCGAGCTGACTCCTGTGGCTGAACAGCTGGTTGCGAATCTTATCGCTACGCTGACGCCCATCATCCAGCCCGGCACACCCGCAGCAGTACTCAGCTAGCCGCCCACAGTTTAGCCGGCTCAACCGGTAATGTACTCTACCGAGACCTATTCAGCCAGGAGTTCGTATATGACTATTGCGCCCGAGGGCCGTCGCTTACTGCGAGTGGAAGCGAAGAACGCTGAAGTTCCCATTGAGCGTAAACCGGAATGGATCCGGACTAAAGCTGTCATGGGTGAGGAATACCGGGATATTAAATCACTGGTGCGCACCTCCGCTCTACATACGGTATGTGAGGAGGCTGGCTGCCCCAATATCTTCGAATGCTGGGAGGATCGCGAGGCAACCTTCCTCATCGGGGGTGAGCAGTGTACGCGGCGATGCGATTTCTGCCAGATCGACACCGGCAAACCCACCGAGTACGACCGCGATGAACCGCGCCGAGTAGCAGAATCAGTTGCGCATATGGGGCTCAAGTATGCCACCGTCACCGGGGTGGCGCGCGATGATTTGCCCGACGGCGCTGCCTGGCTGTACGCCGAAACCACTCGGCAGATTCACGCGACTTGCCCAGGTACTGGTGTGGAACTCCTCATTCCTGACTTCCGTGGCCAGTCCGAGGCACTAGCGGAAGTGTTCTCCTCCCGCCCGGAGGTGCTGGGCCACAACGTCGAGACGGTGCCACGTATTTTCAAGCGCATCCGCCCCGCCTTCCGCTATGACCGCTCCCTGGAGCTTATCCGGCAGGCCAGTGAAGCCGGTCTGATTACCAAGTCGAATCTGATCTTGGGAATGGGCGAGACCCGAACTGAGATCGAGCAGGCAATGCGTGATCTGCTTGATGCCCGCTGTGACCTGCTGACCATCACACAGTATCTGCGGCCCTCCCGCCTGCACCACCCCATCGACCGTTGGGTTCGCCCCGAAGAGTTCGTCGAACTGTCCGAGCTAGCCACCGAAATGGGCTTTGCCGGGGTGATGGCGGGGCCTCTCGTGCGGTCCTCTTATCGGGCCGGTCGGTTGTGGGGGCAGGCGATGGCTGCTCGGGGCCGGGAGATTCCTGAACAGTTGCAGCATTTGGCTAAGCCGATGGTCGCTGTCCAGGAGGCGAGCGCCGTCGTCGCGCGTATGCCAGATAGTGCGGGCGCGCGATAGACTCTGGATATCATGTCTGAAACTCCTGCAAAGCCAGCGAAGCGGCGCTGGTACCACAATATTGCGGACGCCTACCGCATAACCAGGCGTCCTACCCCTGGATGCGCTGGGCGCTGATCGGGATTTTCGTTGTCGTCTTTGGGTTGTTCACCCTGTGGGGTGTGCTGTCCGGGCGTTGGATCTTCCTCCCCCTCACCGGGCTCATCCTCGCCACACTAGGAGCATTAACGTTACTCTCGCTTTACACCCGTAAGGCCTCATACCGCCAGATTGAAGGGCAGCCGGGCGCTGCCGCTGCGGTTATGCAACAGATGCGAGGGTGGAACACAGAACAGGAACCCGTTGCTGTCAATCCGCGCACCGGGGATATGGTCTTTCGTTCCATCGGGCGGGGTGGTGTGCTGCTGGTAGCGGAAGGGCCCGCTGGCCGTACCAAGCGGTTACTGGAAGATGAACGCCGTAAGGTGGCCCGGCTTTTCGCAAATGTGCCGATCCATACCGTTAACGTCGGAACCGGTGAGAGCCAGATGCGTATCGACGAACTTGAGAAGTACGCACGTAAATTGCCGAAAAAGCTAACCAAGAACGAGATCACGGCGGTGGCCGCTCGCCTGCATTCTCTGGGCGGCGCGCGTTTACCTATCCCTAAAGGTGTCGATCCGATGCGCGCCCGGCCTGACCGGCGCGGTATGCGGGGACGCTGACGACGACGCGGGCGCGCACCGGGGTGCGCGCCCGTAACATATCCGCAACATAATCCACATACGGCTGAAACACGTGCCCGCTAGGGTGCATTCATGGATGGTCTGCCCGAGGCCACCACGACAAGAAAGGTCAGGCATGTTTAGCTCTGCCGAAGAAGCGATTGCGTACACTCGCGAGCAGGACGTGAAATTCATTGACGTCCGGTTCTGCGACCTGCCCGGCATCATGCAACATTTCAACATTCCGGTAGAAGCGTTCACCGAGGACCTGTTCCGGGATGGCCTCATGTTCGATGGTTCGTCAATTCGTGGTTTCCAGGCCATCCATGAGTCGGATATGAAGTTGGTTCCCGACGTCGCCAGTGCCTATATTGATCCGTTCCGCAGCGCCAAAACGCTGGTGGTCAACTTCTTTATCGTCGACCCCTTCACCGACGAACCCTACTCGCGTGACCCCCGCAATGTGGCTGCCAAAGCCGAAGCCTATTTACGCTCCACCGGGATCGCTGATACCGCCTATGTAGGGGCCGAAGCAGAGTTTTATATCTTCGACGATATTCGCTTCGCTACCGGTGCTGCCGGAAGCTATTACCATATCGACTCGGAAGAAGCCGCCTGGAATACCGGACGGGTAGAAGAAGGCGGAAACCGAGGGTACAAGACGCCATACAAAGGCGGCTACTTCCCCGTCTCCCCCTCCGATCACTTCACCGAATTGCGCGATGAAATCTGCCGCCTGATGTACACGGTCGGGTTGGAGGTTGAGCGGTCCCACCACGAAGTTGGCACGGCAGGCCAGCAGGAGATCAACTACCGCTTCAACACCCTCACCGCTGCCGGCGATGACATGATGAAGTTTAAGTACGTTGTTAAGAACGCGGTGTGGGAAGCGGGCAAAACCGCCACGTTCATGCCAAAACCCGTCTTCGGTGACAACGGCACCGGCATGCACTGCCACCTGTCTCTATGGAAGGACGGCAAGCCGCTCTTCTTTGACGAATCCGGTTACGCCCAGCTCTCGGATACGGCCCGCTGGTTCATCGGCGGCCTGCTCGCGCACGCGCCTGCTCTATTGGCATTCACCAACCCTTCCGTCAACTCTTACCGGCGTCTGGTCCCCGGCTTCGAGGCCCCTGTGAACCTCGTCTACTCGGCCCGGAACCGCTCCGCCTGTATTCGTATTCCGATCACCGGCACCTCGCCTAAGGCCAAGCGGGTGGAATACCGGGTGCCCGATCCCTCTGCCAACCCCTACTTGGCTTTCGCCGCTCAGCTCATGGCTGGTTTGGATGGCATCCGCAACCGTATCGAGCCGCCCGAGCCCATCGATAAGGATCTGTACGAGCTGGAGCCGGAAGATCACGCAGAAATCGAGAAGCTCCCCTACACCCTCGATCAGGCCTTAGAAGCGCTGGAGGCCGATCACGACTTCCTCCTAGAAGGGGACGTCTTTACTGCTGATCTGATCGAGACCTGGCTGGATTACAAGCGCACGCACGAGATCGAGCCGTTGCGTCAGCGCCCGCATCCGCACGAGTTCGAGCTGTACTTCTCGATCTAAACCACCGCTAGATATCAGCCGCTAATTGTGCACGCCGGACTCGGTGCCGTAGATGAGTCTTTCTGCTACGGCCCGGGCCCGGCGTGAACGCTTTGCCCACTCCTCGTCAAAGTCTCCCGCCAACCGTAGCCGAGGGTTGATGAGCCGCCCCATGATGCTACGTTCCCGTGACTCGGTGGGGATCAGGTCCATCGCGGAGCCGATCTTACGTAGGCCGATGGCGCTGGCAGCCCGGATGTGGTTCGCCGTCCGCCATGCCTGCGCCAATACCTCGGCGTCGGCTGCGCTCACTAGATCGGCCTGTGTGAGCGCCTCCAGGGCGGTGAGGGTTTGCGCAGTGCGCAGCTGCGGGAACTCGGTGCCATAGCGCAGCTGAGCTATCTGGACCGCCCATTCAACATCACTGAGCCCTCCCGGACCGAGCTTGACATGCCGGCTCCGATGCACACCCCGCGGGAGGCGCTCGGATTCCATCCGTGCTTTCAGACGGCGAATCTCTTTCAGTTCTCGGTTGCTCAAGCCGGCGCCGTAACGCACCTGATCGATGGTGCGGATAATCTCGTCTTCCCTTTCCTGGCCATCCGCTAGCAGTCGCGCCCGAATGAGGGCGTGCCGTTCCCACGGCGAGGCTTGGGAGGTCAAGTAGTCAATATAGCTGTCAACTGAGCGCACGATGGGGCCGGCTTTACCTTCTGGCCGCAGGGCCATATCAACGGGAAGGGCAGGCACATCCGTGGCATCGGCGAGCAGTGCCCGCCAACGCTGGGTCACCCACTGAGCTTGGGTAAGAATATCTCCCTCGCCCGAGGCGAGGACGACGCAATCGAAATCGGAGCCGTATGTCAATTCCTCTCCGCCGCTGCGTCCCATCGCGATAATGTGCAAGCGAGCGCTGCACTCCTGCCCATACTCGGTCTCGTAATCTCGACGGGCGGCGCGCATGGCATAGCGGACGATCAGATCAGTGACCGCACTGAGCGCCCGTTGACGCCTAGTGGAAATTCCCTGGGTGACATCAGCCAAGGCGGCCCGCATCATTTCCCGACGGCGAATTACGCGCAAGGCCCGTACTCGGGTAGTGGCTGACTGGTGGCGGGCGAAGATGGCTTCGGCTTCCGTCGTCAATTCTTCGATACTGCGCGGCTCAAGCTGCCGGGAATCGGCCAGCCAGGTCACCGCTTCTGGCACGGCCGTTACCTCGTGGCCGATGTAGCGGGAGGAGGCTAGCGCAGCGGCCAGTTGGGCGGCCACTGAATTGTCGTCTCGCAACAGTTTCAGATACCAATGGGCGCCGCCTAGGGTCTCGCTGAGCCGCCGGAAGGCGAGCAGTGCGTCGTCGGGGTCGGGGCCAGCTGCAAACCACTGCAACATTACCGGCAGCAGGTGGCGTTGGATGGCGGCGCGGCGGCTAAGCCCCCGGGTGAGGGCTTCGATATGACCCAGGGCAGCGCGCGCGTCCCGGTAACCGATGGCGGTGAGGCGGTCGTGGGCGGCTTTGGGTTCAAGCGAAATATCCGCGGCCGATAGTTGCGCAGTTGCCGGTAGAAGGGGCCGGTAGAACATGTCTTCGTGCAACGCCCGCACGCGGCGGCGCACCTGTTCCCAGGTGGCCATCACATCTGCGGTATGCATCGCTCGGCTAAGGCGGCGCAGATCTGCAGGCTTCGTGGGCAGAGTGTGGCTGCGGCGCAGATTCCATAGTTGCACCCTGTGCTCGAGCGTACGCAGCCAGCTATAACATTCGGTGAGTTCGGCCGCATGGTCGCGACTGATATAGCCGCCCTCGCACAGGGCGCTGATCGCGCCCATAGTTCCGGGTACTCGCAATGAGGCATCGGTGCGGCCGTGGACCATCTGTAATAGCTGCACCGTAAACTCGACGTCGCGCAGCCCGCCCACGCCGAGTTTGATATGCCTCCCCCGCTCTCGCGCGGGTACGGACCGTTCTACCCGGGTACGCATCGCCTGCGTGTCCGCCACGAAGTTCTCCCGCTCTACTGCGCCATATGCCAATGGGGCGATCTTTTCGGAATATTCGGCGGCTGCAGCGTCGTCGCCGGCAATCACCCGAGCTTTCAGCAGTGCCTGAAACTCCCAGGTGTGTGCCCAGCGCCGATAGTAACTGACATGGGCGGACATGGTTTTCACCAGGGGACCATCCCGCCCTTCAGGGCGCAGGTTCGTATCAATCGGCCATAACGGCGGTTCGCTACCTTCCGTGGAGGTGGAGCAAATCGCGGTGACGGCTTTCATGAGGGCCGCGGCAGTATCGGTATCCTCGCCAGCGGCCACCGGGATGAGGTCGACGTCGGAAATATAGTTCAGCTCCCGGCCACCGGCTTTCCCCATCGCTACCAACACCAGTGCTGCCGGCGCTGCTGCCTGCCGCTGCGCGAGCTCCAGCGCGGCGCGCAACGCGGCGACGACCAGATCAGCGAGGGCGGCAGACACATCCGGAAACGACTCAATGGAATCGGCAGCACAGTCTGCTGCTGCGATCCCCCACAACCGCCGGTAATAGTCAGCTCGCAAAGCGCCAGTATCGCTGGCGTCGAGAATCGGAGGGATGTTCCAGCCTCGTTCCGGCGCGCGTGTATAGCTAAGTACCTGCGGGTGGCGCAGTGCAATCGGAATCAGAGCGCGGCTAGTGCCAGCCACACGCATGATCACCCGGCGTGCCGCAGCGTCGGCCAGAACCTCTCCCATGACGTGCGGGTGGGCTTCACACAGGTGGCAGAGCTGAGTCAGTGCTACATCTGGGTCAGCTGCGTGGGCAGCATCGGCCAGCAATTGTGCAGCCAGGGAAGAGTTCGCGCACACGTCAGCAATATGGCGCGCATTAGCAACCGCCCGGGCGGTGTTCTCGCACCCTGCCCGGATCGCGCTGCGGGTGAGCTCATCGGCCACCGTTACCGCCCTGGCAGGAACCGTTCAAGTTCAAACGGCGTCACCTGGGCACGATACTCCCGCCATTCTTGATGTTTATTACGAATGACGAAATCAAAGGCATCCTCCCCGAGGGTGGTTGCCATGAGCTCGGAGCCCTCTAACGCATCCACGGCGCGGTGGAGTGAATCAGGTAGAGAGCTGATGCCAAGGGCCCGTCGCTCGGCGTCACTCAGCCGCCACACGTCGTCTTCGGCCCCCTCATCTAACTCATAGCGCTCTTCGATACCCTGCAGTCCCGCGGCCAGGAGGGCTGCGAATGCAAGATACGGATTTGCTGCAGGATCGAGAGCGCGATATTCCACCCTCGCGGATTGGGCTTTGTCTGGCTTCGCTAACGGGATGCGCACGAGAGCAGATCGGTTATTGTGGCCCCAACAGATGAAAGAGGGGGCTTCTCCCCCACCCCACAGGCGCTTGTATGAATTGACATGCTGGCAGGTAATGGCCGTAATTTCTGGCGCATGGCGCAGCAGGCCCGCAATAAAATGCTCCCCGATAGGCGAGAGCTGGTACTGCCCGGCGGGGTCGAAGAAAGCATTACGGTCGGCTTCGAATAGAGACAGGTGGGTGTGCATTCCGGATCCGGGCGCGTCGAGGAGGGGTTTGGGCATGACGGTTGCGACGACGCCGAATTCCTCCGCCAACTCTTGGATCACGGTATGGAAGGTCATAATGTTATCGGCCGTGGATAAGGCATCCGCGTAGCGCAGGTCGATCTCCTGCTGCCCCGGACCCCCCTCATGGTGGGTGTATTCCACCGAGATGCCCATGGCTTCTAGGCGGGTCACCGCTTCGGTGCGGAAGCGCTGCCCCACATGCCGACCACCGTGATCGAAATATCCGGCTGCATCCACCGGCACCAGCTCACCGCGTTCATAGGCGGCCGCATCAAAGAGATAGAACTCGATCTCAGGATGGGTGTAGAAGGTAAAACCCCGGTCAGCGGCGCGCTGCAGCATCCGTTTAAGAACCTGCCGAGAATCGCCGCGCGCGGGCTGACCATCCGGGGTGAGAATATCGCAGAACATGCGTGCCAGGCCCGTTTCTCGCCCGGCGAGAATGGTGAACGTCGTGGGATCGGGACGGGCGATCATATCGGCTTCGAACACGCGGGCGAGCCCCTCGACGGCGGAACCGTCAAACCCTACCCCTTCGGCGAAGGCACCATCGAGCTCTGCCGGGGTTATCGTCACCGACTTTAAAGTGCCCAGAACGTCAGTAAACCACAGCTGAATGAAACGGATGTCGCGCTCTTCTACGGTGCGCAGCACATATTCTTGTTGACGATCCACTCTGGCTCCTTAGTGCCGATATGCAGATGCTCCGGTAGTGAGCTCTCCTTCTAGTTTAGGTGCCGCCATCGCTGCGTTCCGGGATTTTTCTCTATCGCGTATGCATAACTTGTACCGGCGCATCTGGTTCCCACCTCCCACCGCCCTCTTTCGTTACCGCGCCGGTGGTGGCATGCTTATTGGCATGGAATCAACTCGCCTCAGTCTGGCATCTTTTAATCCCACCGTTGGCGCATTTGCTGATAATGCCGCCGCTATTGTCACCTATGCGCACAGGGCAATGGACGACGGTGCGGATCTAGTCATTTGCTCCCGCAATGCCCTGGCCGGCCCACGGCCTGCCGATTTGGCCGCTCGGCCGGACTTTATCTACGAATTCCGCCAGGCCCTGGTGGAGCTGGCTGGCGCGTTGCCCGAGATTCCGGTGATCGTGACCGAAGAGATCCCCGAATTGGCGGTGTTCGTACTGCAGGACGGGGCTGCTGACCCGTTGGCGGTCGGGGAGGAATCGGCAAGTTTCTTCAGCGAGGTAGGCGTTATCGAGATTGTTACCAGCCCCGCTGTGGCTAGCGGTGCTCCGGTTGCTGCGCGCGTATGGGTAGATGAGCAGCCCTTCGCGCGCGACGTCGAAAATATGCGCATGTCCCTGCTTGCCATGACCTCGAGCGTTTCCTGGCCGATGCTGTACCTCAACGGGTGTGGCGGTCACGATTCCCTCATCCTGGACGGCGCAGCGCTGGCAGTCACTCCCGGAGGCCGTGTGGTGGCGCGGCGGAAGGATTTCTCTACCGACCCGTTCGTGGTCGATGTGCAGGCTGATGGCTGCGTCGTCGGCGTCGCAGAAGCCGCCGCGCCCATGGGTGAAGTGGAGCGGGTCTATCGTGCCGTCGTCACGGGGCTGCGCGACTACCTGGCCAAAAATGGCTTCACTAAGGTGGCCCTGGGCTTGTCCGGCGGTATTGACTCTGCCCTGGTGGCAGCCCTGGCAGCCGATGCGATAGGTGGCAGCAATATTATCGGCGTATCCATGCCCTCTGCCTATTCCTCTGACCACTCCCGCTCCGATGCCGATGACACTGCGGAACGGTTAGGGTTGGACTACCGGGTGCAGCCTATTGCTCCGATCTTTAATGCCTTCGAAAAAGAGATGGATCTCGACGGCGTAGCTGAGGAAAACCTGCAAGCTCGGATTCGCGGCATGATTCTCATGGCTATTTCCAACTCCGAGGGCGCCCTCGTCTTAGCTACTGGTAACCGCACGGAAGTCGCCGTCGGGTACTCCACGATCTACGGGGATACGGTGGGAGGTTACGCGCCACTGTGTGATGTGCCGAAGACTCTGGTGTGGGAGATGGCGCGGTGGCGCAATGCGCAGGCGCAGGAGCGTGGTGAGGTGGAACCGATTCCAGAACATTCAATTACGAAACCGCCCTCAGCAGAGCTACGCCCCGGCCAAAAGGATACCGACTCCCTACCGGACTACCAGGTTTTGGACGGCATTATTGAACGGCTTGTGGACGACCGTAGCACCGAAGCGCAGGTGATTGCCGAAGGCTTTGATGCAGTCACCGTTGAGAAGGTCTCCGGCCTGATCAAGCGGTCGGAGTGGAAGCGGCAGCAAGAAGCCTTCGGGCCCTCTATCAGCAAGGTAACCTTTGGGTTAGACCGTCACTATCCGACGACACACGCCTTTGTGCCGAGGAGGAACTCGTGAACCCCGAGATTCAACCCACGCCTGCCACTCCCCCCATCGGGATCGCCATTGGTCAGGGGCAGCCCGCTGACGGACGCAGCGGCGTACCCGTACCCCGGCGGGTGCGGGTGCACCATTTGAAAGAAGCCAAGCAGCGGGGGGAGCGGATCACTATGCTCACCGCTTACGACGCCGTAACTGCCCGCATTTTCGATGAGGCCGGGATTGACACCCTCCTCGTGGGCGACTCTATCGCCGACAATATGCTCGGCTATGAGACGACTATCCCGGTGACCATTGACGAAATGATCCCAGCTGTGCGGGCCGTGGCCGGCGCGGTACAGCGTAGCTTCGTCATCGCAGATCTGCCCTTCGGATCCTACGAGGCGAGCCCTGAGCAGGCGCATGCCTCGGCAGTGCGAATGCTGAAGGAAGCCGGTGCCCACGCAGTAAAATTTGAGGGCGGCAAACGCCTGGCCAACCATGTTCGACTGCTCACCGAATCCGGGATTCCGGTCGTCGGGCATTTGGGATTCACTCCGCAGTCGGAAAATATGCTCGGCGGCAAGCGGGTGCAGGGGCGCGGCGATAATGCCGAAAAACTGGTAGAAGATGCGGTGGCGCTGCAGGATGCCGGTGCCGTCATGATCGTTCTGGAAATGGTGCCGGCCCCGCTAGCCGAACGCATTACTGAGGTGCTCGATATTCCCACTATCGGGATTGGCGCCGGAGCGGGCTGTGACGGCCAGGTGTTGGTGTGGACGGATATGGCGGGGATGGGTACCTGGCATCCGCGCTTTGCCAAACAGTTTGGCCAGGTGGGAGCCGAACTTTACGCTGCGGCGCGAGCGTATAAGCATGAGGTGGCCGAAGGGACGTTCCCGGCTCCAGAGAACTCCTACCAGGAGTAGGTTCAGTTCGCCGTAAGCAGCTGTGCGTTCCGCCCGCATCTGGAGGGCGACTGGACTTGAGGTCACCGATGGGGGTTCTACCGCTTGCCGGTGGAACCCCCATCGCCGTCGTCGAGAACAACGACGCTATTCCTCCTCGCCCTCCCAGGCGCGATCCTCGGCCTCCCATTCCTCGTTGCGCTGCTTGGCTTTGGCCAGTGCCGCCGCCGCTTCCTCACGAGTGTTGTATGGGCCCATGACGTTGAAAGCGTCAGATTGCTGCCCCTCTTCAACCTGACCGGTGGAAATGTTGTAGTAATACTTGGGTTCCATGGCACCTCCTCGGCTGGGTTTTCCCTCAGTATGGCCGGGATGGTCCAGCTTGTGCCACCGGAATATGGGCGCGCGTCACGGCGCGCTAAACTGACGGGTATGACTGATCGCGCGCGCCGCGGGCCTCTACAGCCCGGTTCCCTCTCCCCCACCCGCCCTGTTCCTGCATCTATCGAACGGCCTGAGTATGTGGGTCGGCGCGGGCCGGAACGGGTGAGCGCGCCAGAAGTAAAGTCCGAAGAAACGATCGAGAAAATTCGCGCCGCGGGAAAAATAGCGGCAAGCGCGCTGGTGGAATTGGAATCCTTCATCCGGCCGGGAATCACCACTGACGACATTGACGCCTTTGCCCATGAATATCTGCTCGATCATGGCGCCTACCCCTCCTGCCTGAACTACCAAGGGTTCCCCAAATCCGTGTGCACCTCGCTGAACGAGGTTATTTGCCACGGTATTCCCGATTCCACCGTGCTGGAGGACGGCGATATTCTCAACGTCGATATCACGGCGTACAAACACGGCGTGCACGGGGATACTAACGCGATGTACCTCATCGGGGATGTGGACGAGGAGGCGCGACTGCTAGTAGAGCGCACCAAAGCAGCAATGGAGCGGGGTATTAAGGCGGTCAAACCCGGCCGGGAAGTGAACGTCATCGGCCGAGTGATTGAGAAGTACGCTGGGCGTTTCGGCTATGGGGTAGTGCGGGAATTTACTGGCCACGGGGTCGGGGAAGCCTTCCACTCCGGCCTAATCATTCCTCACTATGATTCCGCTCCGCTCTACGACGATGTGATCGAAGAGGGCATGGTCTTCACGATCGAACCAATGCTCACCCTCGGCACCGCCGACTTCCATATGTGGGATGACGACTGGACGGTACTGACCGCTGATGGCTCCCGGAGCGCCCAATGGGAACACACCATTGTTGTGCGGGCAGACGGTGCCGAGATTCTCACCCTGCCGTAAGGTAGCGGTGGACCTACGCAATATTGAGGAGATAATTGTGGCTCTCGCCTTGGGAATCGATATTGGCGGCTCGGGAATTAAGGCCGCCCCGGTCGATTTGGAGCGAGGTGAATTTGCTGCGGATCGGTACCGCATTCCGACGCCTTACCCGGCTACACCTCAGGCAGTAGCCGAGACGTGCGAAGAGCTGATCAGCTATTTCGCCCCACCCCGAGAGATCCCCATCGGCATCACTTTCCCGGCCCCTATCAAAGCTGGAACCGTCGGGTTTATTGCTAACCTGGACCAGTCGTGGAAGGGCCTGAACGTTCCGGAACTATTCTCCACCCACCTCGACCGGCACGTCACCGCCGTCAACGATGCAGATGCGGCCGGATATGCAGAAGCGGCCTATGGGGCGGCCCGCGATCAACAGGGCCTCGTCATCGTCACCACCTTGGGTACCGGGATTGGGTCTGCCCTCATTTACGACGGCGTTCTCATCCCCAATACAGAACTCGGCCACGTGGAATTAAACGGGCATGTGGCAGAGCACCAGGCCTCCTCGGGGGTGCGGGAACAAAACGACTGGTCATTTAAGAAGTGGGCGAAGAAACTGCAGAAGTACTACGCCCATATCGATAAGCTCTTCTCACCCGACCTAATTGTCGTCGGGGGCGGCGTATCCAAACATCACGCGGAATTCCTACCGCTCATCAAGGTGCGCTGCCCGATTGTTCCTGCGCGGCTACGCAATCAGGCTGGGATCGTCGGCGCAGCTGCTTTGGCGGCTCAGGCCTACCATGGCTGACCTACCGCCAGCAGATCTGTGCGTTATCAACCGCTTTCGGCTGGCCAGTCGCGGCTTAGCTAGGCATATGCGCCTGCCGCCCGCGTCGAAGCGGGCGGCAGGGTGAGTCAGCCTATACGCCGGGTTCTGTTCCGCATTCGCGGCGGCGACCATCTATCTTGGCTGCACGTTACCGTGTAGCTCTAGCAACCTACCCGCAGGTTTATACGGGCCGCATACCTGCTGCATGGTCTTGCACCGAACGGGGTTTACCTGGCCGCCTACGTCACCGCAGACGCCGGTGGTCTCTTACACCACCCTTTCACCCTTACCTGTTGCCAGGCGGTCTACTTTCTGTTGCACTTTCCCGCGGGTCGCCCCGGGTGGGCGTTA
>JAEWHO010000032.1 GCA_023387755.1 Actinomycetes bacterium
CTCCGGAACCGACCGCCACTCCGACCGCACCCGCTCCGGAACCGACCGCCACTCCGACCGCACCCGCGCCAACTCCTTCCCCCGATCCAACACCGGTTAAGGACCCGTGGCGTACCTGTATTGGTGATCGTGCTGGACTGACGGCTGGGCACGTAGATATTGGAGCGTGGTTGGATGGAAATCAGTTGAAGTCTTATCTGCAGGATGACACCGGGACAGTAGATCACGGTAGCGTTAATCGGGAGATCTCAAATACCGCTCTGATTGTCAGTGACGCTGCCAGGAGTAAGCGATCTCCAAAACAGGCGGGGGAGCAGTGGGATTTCCTCGGAGCGATTGGTCAGGTGGCGTACGTACTGCCTGAGCAGCAAAAGCAGGGCGTTATTTGGCCGGGATGGTCCACTCAGCAGGTGGATTATGCCCAGCTGGACGGACCGCTTCAACTACATCTGGCATCATTCTCTGGTCCAGGGGCTATGCGTGTGGCAGTCACGCAAGATTTTGGTGCCAAATCGAGTGTTCTAATGGATACTGCGTATCCGGATCGCAATGTTATTGAATTGCCCTTTGCCACCCACACTCACGCATATTGGGTTTTTGATAAACCGGGTGTTTATACTCTCGGATTGCACTACATCGGGCGACTCAAAGACGGGACGGCACTTGATTCTGGGGTTCAGGAATTGCAATTTGTAGTCGGTTCAACGACCACATGTGCTGCCCCAGCTCCGCAACCCACTCCATCTCCGACTGATCCAGGCCCCGGCAAGCCGGACCCGGGCAAGCCAGATCCAGGCAAGCCGGATCCCGCCCCGGGTAAACCAGACCCCGGCAACCCCGATCCAGGCGCTCCCGCGCCGGGCGCTCCGGATAGCCCCAACCCCGATTCGGGTACGGGCAGTGGTGGTGCGACTCCGCCAGGAGCGAAGCTCGCAGCTGGACTCTTAGATGCTGCCATCACACCCGCCGGACTTATGTCAGGGCAGACTGGTGCGCTGGCGGTGGGAACTCCGGTTGCGGACGCAGCTGTAGAGGCGACGCCGGAGCCGACCGAAGACCCCTCCGCCGATCCTGATGAAGCTGGGTCTGACGCAAACCAGCAGAGTCCTTTCTTGGCATCCGACTCCACCAAGGAGTCTCAGCCTTCCCCCTTAGCGGTAGGAAGCACTGCCGACTCCCCGCCCTTCTGGGCTGGGTATGAGGCTCCGCTGACGGCGTTATTAGTTCTGTTCGTAGTGGGAATGGTGACCGCATTCTTTAGCAGGCGAGAAGCTGCCAAGGGGTAAAGATAGACGCGGGGGCGGTGGTCTTAGCCACCGCCCCCGCGCATCTGCCTGCTAGAGCTTAGTTGCGGCGCACCGACTGCAGTAAGGAGTAGCTGACTCACAGTCGGAGCATCGTAAGAACAACTCGCGGCATGACGGATCGGCACAGTTTACATAGCTAGCGGTCGGCTCGCCGCACGATTGACAGCGGCCGAGGGAGACGGCGTCGTCGGAAAACTCCATATGCATACGTTTGTCAAAAACGTATAGGGAGCCCTCCCACAGGCCCTTATTCCCGTACGCCTCCCCGTAGCGCACAATCCCGCCGTCTAGCTGGTACACCTCTTGGAAACCACGATTCTTCATTAGTACCGAAAGCACCTCACAGCGGATCCCACCGGTGCAGTAGGTGACGACAGCGCGGTTCTTCAGGTCATCGTATTTACCGGATTCGAGTTCAGCGATGAAATCACGGGTAGTGCGGGTGTCCGGCACGACGGCGTCGCGGAACCGCCCGATTTCCGCCTCCATGGCATTGCGGCCATCAAAGAAAACGACGTCGTCACCGCGCTCCTCAACCAACGCATGGAGCTCAGACGGTTTCAGATGGATACCACCACCCAGGACGCCGGCAGTAGTCACTTTCAGCTCCTCTGGGCACCCAAAGGTCACGAGTTCAGGGCGCACCTTAACGCTGAGACGGGGGAAGTCATCGCCGGTGCCGTCGGACCATTTAATGTCGGCATTCTTGAAGGGGGCGTAGCTGCGGGTCGCCCGCACATACTGCTTCACAGCATCGATCTGCCCGCCGACCGTTGCGTTGATCCCATCGGGCGAAATAATAATGCGCCCCTTGAGCTGGTGGCGTTCGCACAACGCCTGCTGCCACAGCCTAATTGCCTCCGGATCGGCTAGGGGAGTGAAGACATAGAAAAGCACAATTTTGGGCAGAGACATGAGTTCATTCTAGCTGCCAGACCTCTATACTGTTAGATCGGCTTTTTGGGAACCTGCAGTAATCCAGTGGGTCAGTCAGGATTTACGACGTGGCGTAGAAGATGAAAACGAAACTCGGGGCACCGCGTACAGTGCCCCGAGTATTCAACGAGTCGGGGTGGCGGGATTTGAACCCACGACCTCTTCGTCCCGAACGAAGCGCGCTACCAAGCTGCGCCACACCCCGTGCCTTCCCTACTATAGCCGTCACGGGACGGGAAGAAAAATCCGCACCGCATAAGCTCCACCACACCGACGTTTTAGTCGGCTACAGGAGTATTGTTACGGGAGTTTATATGTCCTCGCGGGCGCATTCGGTGAGCTTGAGGAGGGTGGCCTCAGGTTGGCAGAAAAGTCGAATGGGAGCATATGGGGAGGTCCCCAAGCCCCGCGAAATATGAACGTACATGCGGCTACTCGGCAGCTGCGGGCGGGGACGCAGGCGCCGCCATGGTTGGACCGGATCGGCGTTGGAGGGGGTGTTGGGGATGCGGCCGGGCCACCCTTGGAGGCCACTTGCGCGCCAGGATGGCAAATCACAGTTCGTCACGAGAGCGCCATAACCAGGCAGAGCGACCTGGCCGCCGTGCGTGTGGCCCGCTAAAACTAGATCCATGCCGGCTGCAGCAAAGGCATCGAGAGCACGGCTGTAGGGGGCGTGGACGACGCCGATACGAAGGTCAGTCGCCGGTGGAACCGGAGGCATCTCGTCCAGGTCGATATGCGGATCGTCCATCCCGGCGAGGACCACCCGTCGGCCGGCCACCTCCACCTGGGCAGACGTATTGCGCAAATCGTGCCAACCGGCAGCCTGTAGGCAAGCAGCAAGCGACTCGTGGGGGAGTTCCTCACCCGGATCGTCTACCGGTGCGCTCGCCCCCGAACGCCACAGATACCGCAGCGGATTACGCCAGCGCGGCGCATAGTAATCATTGGAACCGTAGACGAACGCACCCGGTAAATCGAGAAACGGCTCAAGGGCATCCATCACGGTCACAAGGGCTGCGGGACTGGACAGATTATCGCCCGTGTTCACGATCAGATCGAGCGGTAACGTCCGTAACTCGCGAATCCATCGCATTTTCAGCTGCATTGAGGGCAGCATATGAAAATCGGACAGGTGCAGGATATGGAGCGGTTGGCTCCCCGGCGGTAGGACTGGCACCTCGTGATGCCGTAGCCGCATCCCCAGGCGTGCCTCCGCGACAGCCCCCAGCGTGAGCGCCCCAGCCAGACCACCTGCAAGTGTTGCCAATAAGCGTGGCGTCGTCGTCATAAAAACAGCCTCCTAGGCGCGGTTATCGCCACGAATCACGGCCCTGTGGAGGGGAAGATGACGATGGAGGCACCGGGCTCAGCCGAACTTGCGGATTGCGCTGCAACCACGCCGGACTGCCATTCGGATTTTCGGCCGGCACCTACCTCCGCACTGAATCCGGCGCGAGAGAGCAGTGTTTTCGCGTCAGCGACGGTTCGACCGACCACATTGGGTACTGCCTTCTGTTCCTCCGACGTGGGCTTGACCTCGTGGTCGTCCTGCTTATCGCGATTCTTCTTGCCACCGGATATCAGCTGCTGGTCAGGGGCCGGGAACTGCATGACTTCCGCGCCCTGCAAAGCCACGTCCATATAGTTCTTCCAGGTGGGGGCGGGGATGAGGCCGCCATAGAGCATACCGACATAGCGGCCATTGACGCGCTGGTAGTTCATAGACTTTGAGCCGTCGAAGTGCCCCATCCACACCGAGGCGGCCAGCTGCGGGGTGTACCCCAGGAACCAAGCGTGGAAGTTATTGTTCGTGGTGCCGGTCTTACCGGCGACCGGACGGCCCGGCAGTTGGGCCTTGGCGCCGGTGCCGCCAGGGGAAACCACCTGTTGCATCGCGTACGTAGCGGTAGCGGCGACCTCCGGCGGGATCGTCTGCTCGCAGGTGATTGGCGGTACCTCGACGGCCTCGCCGTCAGGCTTCACAACTTCGGTAATGGCAATCGGCATGCACCGCTTCCCATTGGCCGCAAGTGTGGCCGCCACATTTGCCATGGTCAACGGAGTGAGCTCGTTCGTGCCGAGTACCATCGCCGGGTTGGGGAGTAGTTCGCTACCATCGCCGCGCTCGAGGGCACCCAGGTCGTTTGCCGTCTTGCGGATATTACACATATCTAGCTTGGAGGCCATCTCCGCAAAGGGCCGGTTCACCGAGTGTTTCGTTGCGTTGAGCACGGACATCGAATTGCCGCCGGGGCCCTGTTCCATATTCTTTGGGCTCCAGCCCTTAGAGCCGAGATTGTGTTCAGGGGCGCAGGGGATCTTGAAATCCTTGGGACCGTAATGGCCCTTTTGCGCAGCTACTGATTCCGCTAGCGAATGCCCCGCCCGCAACCACTCGACCAGAGCGAACACCTTACCCGTCGAGCCGGTTTGGTAGCCAAAGCCGCCACCGTACTTCTTACCTACCGACAGGTTGATCTTCTTAGCCCGGGCATTCTCCGGCGTCGGATCGCCATAAACGGAGTTTTGCGCCATCGCGACGATCTTCCCGGTGCCGGGCTCAATCGAATCCACCGCGACGTCAATATTTGACGGATCGTCCAGCGGGACTGCGCTCAGTGCAGCGTTGTAGGCAGCTTCCTGCTTGGCCGGATCCAGCGTCGTCTTAATCGTTAAACCGCCGCGGTACAGGAGGCGACGACGATCTTCCGGGGTAGCCCCGAAATGCTCATCGTTCAAAATGATCTGCGTGACATACTCGCAGAAATACGCGGCATTGCCGGCAGTCGAACAGCCCTGGCGCATCTCCTGCGGTTTGAGCATATCTTCGACTTTCTGGCTTGCGGCTTCCGCTTTCTCCTCCGCGGTAATAAAACCGTCGCGCTCCATGGCATCCAGTACCAGGGCCCGGCGCTGAGTGGCATTTTCCGGATTACGTAGCGGATTGTACTTCTGCGGAGACTGTGTGATCCCCGCCAAGAGTGCCGCTTCGGAGATTGTCAAGTCTGCCGCATGCTTGGAGAAGTAGCGCTGCGAGGCTGCTTCCACCCCGTACACCGAAGGCCCAAAGGGGGCAATGTTGAGATAGCCAGCGAGGATTTCTTCCTTGGTGTGATGCTTTTCCAGCGTCACCGCCAGCTTGGCTTCACGTAGTTTACGGCCGTAATTCTGCACCCGCGCCGCTTGGATGCCGGCCTCATCCCCTGCCACGAGGGCGCGCTCGATCAGCGCATTCTTGACGTACTGCTGGGTAAGAGTGGAGGCGCCCTCCACGTTATCCTTCACCGCATTGTTCACTAGGGCACGCGCGATACCTTCCGGGTCCACGCCCTTGTGCTCATAAAAACGCCGGTCCTCAATCGACACCACCGCATGCTGGATATGAGGGCTGATTTGCTCCAGCGGAACCACGATGCGGTTGTCGGCAAAGAAGGAGGCGACGCGCGAGCCATCTGCCGCAACCATCACCGACCGTTGCGAAGGCGCATCCATCTGGATCTCATCGGGCAGGTCATCAAACATTGAGGTACCGGCCTGGGCGGTGGTCGAAGCTGCTAATACTACGGGCAAACTCAGGCCCGTCATGACGACCCCACCGGCGGTTACCAGCAGCACGAAGGTTAAGACCAACGACAAAATCTGCGACGGGTTGCTGGCCCGCCGGCTATTTCTCTTCGATGAAGGTTGCGGCATAGTCCCCACTTTACGGCCCATTCCCCTCCAGGTCACTACTGCAGCGGGGTGAGATGCGTGGAGGGTTCAAAATGCGGAGAAAAATTATGATTTCACACTCTGACCTTTCTGGGCTAAGTTGAAGGTATCGAAGCAAGCGTGGGAGGAACCATGGCAGTCAAAGAAGACCAAACGTGGGCCGCACAAGCCCTGTGTGCTGGCGACGAGCCCGATGCATTGTTCGTGCGTGGGGCGGCTCAGCGTGAGGTAAGAGTGCGCTGCTTCTCATGCCCGGTACGCATGGAATGTTTGATTGACGCCCTCGAATCTAATGTCAGCTACGGCGTGTGGGGTGGCCTGACTGAGCGAGAACGGCGGGCACTAGTTCGTCAATACCCAGACGTCACCGATTGGCGTGAGTGGCTTGATTCGGACAACGACGTAGTCGCCGAACTTAAATCGCCGAGCGCTCCGCGCATTATCACCCGATTGCGCCGCCGGCAGGCGGCTACGCGCGCAAAGAGCTGACCGGCGCCGTCGCTTCTATCAGTTCCTATATCTAGGTCGCTAGCGCTAGCAGAGCAGGCCCGGCCCCTGATTCCCCAGGGGCCGGGCCTGGGCTTATGCTTTGGCGTTCCAGCGGGCAGACGGAGCCCGGGCCGAACCGTTAGGCTGGGTTCCATGACTACTTGGGAATACGCAACAATACCGCTACTAATTCACAACACGAAGGCCATCCTCGACCAGTGGGGCGCGGACGGCTGGGAGCTGGTCCAGGTGGTACCGGGCCCGGAGGGCTCCACCAACCTGGTTGCCTACCTCAAACGCCCGCAGGAGGACTAAATGACGCATTCGCAACGCCTGACTGAGCTCGGGATTACGCTCCCGCAGGTGGCCGCTCCCGTAGCCGCCTATGTACCGGCCGTGCAGCACGCTGGGCTGGTGTGGACCTCCGGGCAGCTGCCGGTTCGGGATGGCACGATGATCAGCACCGGCCTGGTGGGGAAGGACGCCAGCGTCGAGGACGCTACCGCAGCCGCCCGCCAGTGTGCTCTCAACGCGATTGCTGCGGCTGCCGCTGAGGTTGGTGGCATCGACAACCTCACGCGGGTAGTGAAGGTCGTTGGTTTCGTCGCTTCTGATCCGTCTTTCACCGGCCAGCCCCAGGTGATTAATGGGGCGTCGGAATTGCTTGCCGAGATCTTCGGGGAGGTCGGCGCGCATGCGCGCGCAGCCGTGGGGGTCGCAAGCTTGCCGCTGAACGTTTCCGTTGAGGTGGAAGTGGTTTTTGCTACCGAGTAATTTCGCGACGACGGCGTAACCGCGCCAACCGCATAGCGCTGCGCCCGGAGGTGGAACCTCCGGGCGCAGCGTCGTCGTCGGGAAAACCGCGCTAGCAGGAAGCTGCCCACACCGGGGCGCGACCATGCAGACGGAATAACCGCGGTTAGCGGGCGCGACGGCGCAGACGCTCCAAGTCGAGCAGGTGTACGCCACGGTTTTCCAGGGCCAGCCAGCCGCGAGAACCGAATTCGGCCAGTGACTTATTGACGGTTTCGCGCGAAGCGCCCACCAGCTGGGCGAGTTCCTCCTGGGTGAGGTCGTGCGGTACGTGAATGGTGCCGTCCACACCGGGGTGGCCGAAACGATCAGCCAAATCCAACAGCGCTTTAGCGACGCGGCCGGGCACGTCCGAGAAGACGAGGTCAGCCAGGGCATTGTTGGTGCGGCGCAGACGCTGAGCGAGAGCCTTGAGCATATGCTTGGCCAGCTCCGGGCGGGTATCGATGAAGCTCATCATTGCGCTGTGATCCAGCTCCATTAGGCGAGTGGAGGCCACTGCGGTTGCGGTGGTGGAACGGGGGCCTGGATCGAACAGGGTGAGTTCGCCGATCATTTCGCCCGGGCCGAGCACCGCGATGAGGTTGTCACGGCCGTCACCGGAGGTATGGCCGAGTTTTACTTTGCCTTCCACGATGAGGTAGAGGCGGTCTCCCTCCTGCCCTTCGGTGAAGAGCTTTTCTCCGCGGCGCAACTGCACATCGACCATCATGGAGCGGAGCTCCTCCTGGTCCTCGGGGTTGAGCGCGGAAAAGAGAGGCACTGTTTTGATCATGTATTCGTCCACTGCTTATCCATCTCCGATTGCGGGGGTTGTCAGCACACGTGTGCGTGTGTGAAGTCCAGCACTGTCATCATAACGGTAAAATGCGGTGTGTGGTCAATTCCACGCATAAAACTGAGGGTGGACGTTATGGAAAAGCAACGTACGCACGCCGCTGCGCGGGCGCCTTACACCGGTGGGGAGAGGTCCAAAAAACCGCGTAAAGACGGCGTACGTAAGCCGCGTGTCGGGAGTAAAGCACACGCCGTTGCCGTCGATGATCTTCTAATGCACATGTATCCGGACGCACAGTGCGAACTGGATTATTCGAACCCATTTGAGCTGCTTGTAGCCACGGTTCTCTCGGCGCAAACCACTGACAAACGGGTCAATATGGTCACCCCGACCCTCTTTCGGCGTTATCCAGATGCCGCTGCTCTGGCTGCTGCGAATCGAGCCGAGTTGGAAGAAAATCTGCGGCCACTGGGGTTCTTTCGCGCTAAGTCGGCCGCGCTGCTCGGGTTAGCAGATTCGTTGGTGCGGCAATACGACGGCGAGGTGCCCGCCGCCCTGGAAGATCTAGTTCAGCTGCCAGGGGTGGGGCGGAAGACCGCGAATGTGGTGCTGGGTAACGCCTTCGGTATTCCAGGAATTACCGTGGATACCCATGTGGGTAGACTCTCGCGCAGGCTCGGATTTACCCGCCAGGAACGGCCTGAGAAGGTGGAGGCGGATCTGATGCGCCGTCTGCCCGCTGAACGCTGGACGGACGCCTGCCACCGGCTGATCTTCCATGGACGGCGGGTATGCACCGCCCGCGCACCCCATTGCGGGGAGTGTGGGCTCAGTGAGCTGTGCCCCAAGCGGATCTAGGCCACTTTAGCCTTCTGCGGCAGCGGCAATCGCCTCAATAATGGCGTCGGGGCATTCCTCGGGTAGAAAATGACGCCCGGGCACGATTACAGCGTCCTGCTCAAATAGGCTCCGCCCCCAAAAAGTCTCCTCCCGACCCACTATTTCCGTTACCGGAACCGTCCAGTAGGCCCGCTCCAACTCCGCCAAGAACCGCCGGCCCTCTAAGCGTCGTCGTGAGCGCACCAGCCAGCGCAACTGCTCCATGGCACTGTGAGCAGCAAAGGGAGACTGCAGCGGGGCCGCGTAGGCTGCCACCGCCTGCCGGGCAGGGGAATTCTCGGTAGAGAAGGCGGTGATGAAATCTGCGACTGCCGTCCCATTGGTCAGTTGCCGCTCTGGCCACCACGGCAGCTGTGCCCAGGCGAGCCACGACGTGGCCGCAGACTCCCGGCGGGTAAAACGCCACCGGGCCGGGTGCGGGCTACTGATCGCGAGCACCTGCCGGACGATATGGGGGGCCTGGGCGGCCGCCGCACGCGCTACCACCCCGCCTAAACCGTGGCCAGCGATAACGGCTTCCTCCACGCCCAACCCGGTCAGGACGCCGAGCACATCACTTGCCAGTGTGGGGATCTTCCAGCCCTGCGGTGGCTTATCGGAGGCCCCGTAACCACGCAGGTCCAGCGCCACCAGCGGCAGCGGCACCTCCGCGCTGCGGGCCAATACCTTCCGCCAGGCCACCCAGTTCTGCGGGAAGGTGTGTAGGAGGACGACGACGCGGCGCGGAGTCAACGACTCCGCGCCGAATCCTGCACAGACAGTGTGAAAACGTAAACCCTGGGCATGCACGAAGCGGTGCTCCCACGGGCCGGAAGCTAGCACGGAAGAATAATCAAACTCCACCCTGCTGACGCTACCGCATCGGCTTGCATGCTCCGCGGAGTCACCCCTTATTCATACCTGATGCGATCAAATCCATGACGGATGAATCTGCCAGCGTCGTCACATCGCCCACCTGCCGGTTCTCGGCAACATCACGCAGCAGACGGCGCATAATCTTGCCCGAACGCGTCTTGGGAAGCTCCGGAACAATGAGAATATCGCGCGGTTTCGCGATCGGGCTGATCTCCTTGCGCACATGCTCACGCAGCTCGCCCACTAGATCTTCGCTATCGTCCTCGTGACCTTCACGCAGGATGACGAAGGCTACGACGGCCTGACCGGTGGTGTCGTCGCTAGCACCTACGACCGCGGCTTCTGCAACCGCCGGATGGGCTACCAGGACCGATTCGATCTCGGCGGTAGACAGGCGGTGCCCGGAGACGTTCATAACGTCGTCAACGCGGCCGAGCAGCCAAATATCGCCGTCGGCATCGTAACGGGCCCCATCACCGGCGAAATACTCACCGTCAAAGCGGGACCAGTACGTCTCCTTAAAACGCTCCTCGTCACCCCACACGCCCCGTAGCATCGACGGCCATGGCTCGGTAATCACCAGGAGGCCGGGGGATTCGTCGGTGATTTCGTCACCGAGATTGTCATAGATCTTCACGGTGATGCCGGGTAACGGCTGCTGGGCCGAGCCGGGCTTGGTGGCGGTAATACCCGGCAGCGGGGAGATCATGATGGCACCGGTCTCGGTCTGCCACCAGGTGTCGACAATGGGGCAGCGTTCTCCACCGATGACGCGGTGCAGCCACAGCCACGCCTCCGGGTTGATGGGTTCACCCACCGAGCCGAGGACGCGCAGGGAGCTCAGGTCGTGGGCGTTCGGGTATTCCTCACCCCACTTCATACAGGTGCGGATCGCGGTGGGGGCGGTGTAAAAGATGGTGACGCCGTACTTCTCCACGATTTGCCACCAGCGGCCCTTATCCGGGGTGGAGGGGGTGCCCTCATAGATCACTTGCGTGGTGGCGTTGATCATCGGTCCGTAGACCACATAGCTGTGCCCGGTAATCCAGCCGACGTCGGCGGTGCACCAGTAGACGTCGGTGTCGGGGTGCAGGTCAAAGACATTGCGATGGGTGAAGGCCGCCTGGGTGAGGTAGCCGCCGGTGGAGTGGACCACGCCCTTGGGTTTGCCCGTGGTGCCGGAGGTGTAGAGGATAAACAGCGGGTGTTCGGCCTCGACGACGACGGGCTCATGCGTAGGCTCGGCAGCGGCGAGGGCCTCATGCCACCACACGTCCCGACCCTCAACCCACTCCACATCCTGCCCGGTGCGCTGATAGACCAGAACATGCTCAACGGGGGTGTCTCCGTCTTTAAGCGCCTCATCGACCGCATTCTTCAGCGGTAGGGCCTTGCCACCACGGAATTGGCCGTCGGAGGTGATGACGAGGCGAGCGCCGGCGTCGAGAATCCGGGAGTGGAGTGCATCGGCGGAGAAACCGCCAAAGACGACGGAATGGATTGCCCCTAGGCGGGCGCAGGCGAGCATGGCGATGACGGCGGCCGGGCCCATCGGGAGGTAGATGGCCACGCGGTCTCCAGTGGTCACTCCCAGCGCGGTGAGAGCATTGGCGGCGCGGGAGACTTCTTCCTGCATACGGGCGTACGTGAAGTCCTCACTAGTGCCATCTTCGGCTTCGAAATGGATCGCAACCCGGTCACCCAAACCGGCCTCCACATGGCGGTCTACTGCGTTATAGCAGGCGTTGAGTCGGCCGTCGGAGAACCACTGGGCGCGCGGCGCCTGCGACCAGTCCAAAACCGTGGAGAAATCCTGGGACCACGTCAGTAGCGAGCGAGCCTGATCGGCCCAGAATCCCTCTCGGTCGGCACCGGCCTGTTCGAAAAGCTCCGGGGTAGCAACGGCATTGGCCTGAAATTCGGGGCTCGGAGTGAAGGTGCGATCAGACATTGACTCTCCCATCATTGGTGATATTCGATTGCTGCCTGTGATGGGGATCATCTTTCCGCGCGGTTGTGTAAATGTCCAATCGGCCGGCCCACGAGGTGGAACCGGCCGATTGAATGATCGCGGTGAGGAAAAGGGCCCGGGCCCTTAGCGGGTGCGCCGCTTATAAGCCGCCTCTAGACGCTCCCTGCGCCGGCCAGCCCGGCTAGCGCTCGCAGAAATATAGCCCGCCGCTATGAGCAGCGCCCCGTACAGGGCTAGGCGGCCCATAGAGCCATCGAAGACGAGGTGATGATAGAGGTTATTGCCAAAGGTGCCGAGCTGGCGGAGCTGGATCAAGACAGAGCCCATTAGCCGCGCGGTCAGCTGCGGCAGGAGGATAAAGCAGGCCCCGGCAACGGTGACAACTGTGCCGGTGACGAAGGCGCCCACACTGGAGCAGCGGATCAGATAGGCAATCAGGCCCAGGACAACCAGGCCGCCGACAAATTCACCTACTGCCGCCATGTTCACCACGCCGGACGCCCACGGGGAACTCACGGCCAAGGTGAACCGCGCCCCGGAATCAGCGAGCAAATACCAGGCCACTGGCAGGAGCAGCAGCACGCCGAAGAGACTTCCCACGTGGGCCCAGGCGCGCGAGCGCGGTTCTTCTAACTCTTCTCCGGCCAGAATGTCATCGTCGAAGGTCGGCTCCTTACTCGCCGGGACCACCGGAACGGCCGTAGTCGGCTCGGCGACCGGTGCCGCTGGATCCTCCTCGGCGTGATTCCACAGGCTAGTGCGGCGCACCATGGTCGACTCGAGTTCATCATCCTCAATCGGGACCTGCTCGGTGGGCCGTTCGGTTTGCACCTGCTCGGTGGGCCGTTCGGTTTCGAGTTCTGAATGCCGTGCCGGCTCCGCAGATTCAGCCTGCGCGGCGGGTTCTGCTAGTAAGGCAGGCTCGCTAGTGGCAGTACCAACCGCATCTGCGGGCACGGTATCTAGCCGTTCTTCATCTGCCCGTTCCTGTTGTGCCTGAGGGGTAGCGACGTCGTCGTCCACCATGGTCCAGCCAAAATCTGACTCACCTGCGGAGGTGCCCTCCACCTCCTCCTTCTTTAGCTGCGGGGTGGGGGTGTCTTCGTCTTGGCGGGAAGCTGCGGGTTGTGCGGAGCCGTGCGTGGGCAGGGGGCCGAAAATCTCCTCCGGATTGTGCTGATCACCGGGCAGGTCAATGCGATCAGCATCGACACCCTGCTCGCCATCCTCCCGAGTTTGGCGGTCGAACTGGAAATGCGGCATCGCCTCACCGGCAGGTTCAGTGTCATAGGGTGAGCCGGTCTCCGCAGCAGCGTGGCGGGCGGAGGTGTTCTCAACCGGTTCCTGTTCGGAACCCTCGTATTCGTTCGTGTTGCTCATGGGTCCTCAAATCCTCGCGGGCGCATCTATAAATCCACGCTAGCGGGATGCATCCCAGTGTGCGCGGTGGCGCGCCGCGAGAGTATACAAAATTGCGGGGAATTTGGGGATTATTTCGGCTTTTAACCGCACCGGTAGGCTCGGCGGGCAGCGCTACACTAAACCCGTGGATCACCCCCAACCCACCCCGGAGCACGTAATTCTCGACGACGCGGCGCAATTGCGTTGGCATCCGGCTCTGCGTCGGCGCCTACCGCAGGCGCGTTTGGCGGCGAGCGTCTGGTCGGCTACATTACTGGCTGATCGGGCCGGGCTGCCTCCCACTGGTGACCTTGCCAGGCGGGTGGTGCACGCCGAGGCAGGGGAGGACGAGCGCTGGCAAACCTTCCGGCCTATCCGCGCCAGTATGGATTATCTACCGCAGCCATCCGCGCCGGCTGTCACGGTGCCCGGGCCGCAGGTGATGATGGCGCTGCTGCGGGAAGCTGGGATTGATCTTGCCGCGGTCAATACCGCGTATCTACGCCAGGCAGCTAGGGACTTGGCGGCCGCGTCGGCGCCCTTACCCGGTGGGCAGCCTGCCGGATTGGTCCGCGCTGCGCGCGTGAGCGCGGCGTTGAGTTTAGCCCTGCATCCCCGGGTAGATGAGCGGGCGATATTCGCGCCGCGGGCGCGCGGCGTCGTCGTCGGGGCTCTCAAAATTGTGGGCGTGCGCAGTGGGCTGGACCCAACCGGCGTCGCGGTCATCGATGATCCGCTGGCCGCTGGATGGGAGGCGCTTGTAGGCATTGGGCGCGGGCAGTCGGGGGCTGAGGATGCCTGGTATGAGCAGGTCGTTGCCATGGTACACGCCGCGATTCAGGCGGGCCGGCAGGTATGTGACCAGGTGGCAGCCGGGGCTAGGAACGGCGGCGCCACCACCAGATCACACCCGCAATAGCTGCGAGGCTCAGCAGCCCAGCGAGGGGCACCGCAACCGGTGGACGTAACGGTACGGGGTTCGCAAAACGGCGAATATCCCAGCCATTGTCCACTGCCATATGGGCCAGGGCGCGGTCTGGATTGACCGCCACTGCGTGGCCCACTGCCTGGAGCATAGGCGCGTCGGTAATCGAGTCGGAGTAGGCCCAGCACTGGGTGAGATCCCAGTCGAAACGCTCCGCCAACTCAGCCATAGCGGCTGCCTTTTCTGGGCCATACATGTACCGCTCAATATGGCCGGTATAGCGGCCGTTGGCGGTCTCCAGGCGGGAAGAAAGGACGTAATCCACGCCCAACATATGTGCGATCGGTCGGACGATAGCCTCCGCACTGGCAGAAACGACGACGATGGCATGCCCGGCAGCCCGATGGGTGGCGATCGCCTCCAGAGCTTCGACGAAAACCTGCGGTTCGATGCGGGTAGCGAGAGATTCGGTGACGACGCGCGCGAACAGCTCCGCATCCCAACCGGTCACGAGGGCTGACAGACGTTCGCGTACCCGTTCGGAACGTTCGTGGTCGGCGTCTAAGAAATGGTAGGTGAGCTGGGCGTGGGCGGAGCGGGCCACATCGGCGCGGGTGAGCAGACCGGCAGCACGCAGGGGTGGGAAGAGGGCGAGCGTGGCAGATTTGGCAAGGATCGTTTTATCGAGATCAAAGAAGGCGGCTGCACGCTGGCTCATACCTCCACCCTAATAGGCGAGCGCGGATCTGGGGAGGTGGTGCTGTGGAAAAAGTTAGGCGGCACGGTGGCTGTGGATAACCGCGCTCGAGCGGGGCGGCCCGGCACAGTGGTGAGCTATGAACACACCAACTCGTACCGCCCTGGTAAGAATTCGCGATGATCGTCTGCGGCAGATGGTGATTGAACTGGCCGAGCAAGCTGGAGCACATGTACCGGCCGACCCGTGGCACTGGGATCCGCGTGAACCGGCCACTACCGTCATCCTCGGCCCGCATCCATCCGGGGCGGCGCTGGCAGATATTGATCCGCTTGCCGCCGAACGCGCCCTGGCAGTGACCGATGGCAGTGACTGCGGGTTACCCGCCGGGATTCGCTCGCTGCGCTTGCCAGAGGAGACGGAAGCCTTCCTTGCTGCCCTGGCATCGGGCACCAGCAGTGCCGCCGTCGTGAGTATTACCGGTCTGCACGGGGGCGCGGGAGCGACCCGTTTAGCGGCGGTTATGGCGCAACTGTTGGCCAAGCAGGACTTGCGCACCATTCTGGTGGACGCCGATCCCCGTGGAGGGGCTGGGTATCTGCTGCGAGCACACGATGAGTGGGAGAAGACCGCGGCCACCTGGGCCAGCGTGGACGACGGAGAGATTCTGCCACTACGCCTGTGGCAGGAGTTGCCACGCTGGGAGCGGGTCGGTGTGCTCACGGGCAGCGCGCCGCCACCGACGCGGGTAAACCAGGTGGTGAACCAGTTGCGCAGTGTCTGCGACGTCATTGTGGTCGACGGTGCTGCCCACCCGAGCGGCCACCAGATTGCGGTAGGGTGTGCCGACCAACGTAGCGTGCGCGGCTGGTTACGGATGCCCCCGGATGCGGCGAGGGTGCTCGTGTTGCGGCGCGGGTACTGTTCGGCAGCGGAAGTGGCGCAGGCGTGTGGGGCGGGCAGTTACCACCAGTGGCCCCACGAACGGCAGGCCTATGCACAGTTATGTCGCGGTATTGATCCGGGCCACTCGCCGCGTAGCGCCGTGACTATGCTGGCGCGGGCGCTGATATCCGATTGGCAGGGCAGTAAATGACGGCAGTCGGTTTATCCCAGGTGGCCTACCGCCATGTCGATGACTTCGCGCGCGCAGCGGGACTTACCGCTGAGCTGTTCGCCCTTATTGGCGATCCAGATATTACAGACGTACTCATTAACCCTGATGGCAGTGTGTGGGTGGAGCGGGCTGGGCAACTCCATCGAACCGGCTATGTAATCGAGGAGGTGCGCGCCCTAGCTGTACGCTTAGCGGCGGCCGCTGGGCGGCGGCTGGATGACGCCGCCCCCGTCGTCGACGCCACCATCGCGGGCCGGGTGCGCCTGCACGCTATCTTGGGGCCCTTGGCCGCCAGCGGTGGCCCGGGTGGGCAGCACGGCTCCCCGCTCGGCGTCAGTTCCCCCACGCAGGCAGACAGTGGGGTGGCAGCAAGCGGAGTGGCAGGAAGTGGTGTGGCAGCGATCAGTTTGCGGGTGGCGCGGCCGCAACACTTCTCCCTATCGGAATTGCAAGAGCGGGCCGCAGTGGCCCCACCAGTGCGCGCGCTGATCGACGATCTGGTGGCGATGCGCGCCAACACGGTGATTTCCGGGGCTACCGGGAGCGGGAAAACGACCGTCCTCGCGGCCGCCCTAGCGCAGGTTCCAGCCGATCAACGGATCGTCATTATCGAAGAGTCACACGAGCTCAATCCACCCCACCCGCACGTAGTGCGCCTGCAATCACGCGGCGCGAATGTGGAAGGTGCTGGCGGGGTGACGATGACGGAACTGGTGCGGGCAGCCCTGCGTATGCGGCCGGACCGGATCGTGCTGGGAGAGGCTCGCGGTGCAGAAGTACGCGATGTGCTCACTGCGCTCAATACCGGCCATCAGGGCTGTTGGTTCACGGTTCACGCCAACTCCTGTGCAGACGTGCCCGCTCGTCTGTTCGCATTGGCTTCCCTGGCCGGAATGAGCGAGATGTCCCTAGCCGCGCAGGCGAGTTCAGCCCTGGACGCCATCATCCATATCAGTCGGGCTGGCGGGCACCGTCATATCGCGGAGGTCGCAGTGCTGCAGCGGCACGGCAGCGACCTCCAGGTGGTGCCGGTAGTGCGTGCGGACCCACACGGTCACCTGCGCACCTACTCGGCGGGTCTGGACGCACTCCATCGGCAGGGGTTGATACGCGCAAGCACCCACACTGCGGTTGGCACCTATGCCCAGCCTGCTCGCGTGGGCAGGAAGCCATGACTCCCGGCCTGCTCGTTGTGCTGCTCGCGGCCATATGGGGGTGGGTGTACGCCACGCCCACCCTGATTCGTTTCCAGCGAGCAGCCCCGGTCGCGTCCGCTACTGAGCGGCCAGATGTCGGCATTATCGCCGTCGAATTAGCGGAACGCCTGCGCGCTGGCACCCCGCTTGCCGAATCGTGGCGCCACACCGCCACCCTGCATGGGCTCAGCCCAGATATTGCCGACGACGGCGTCCCGGCGGCCCTCGCGCAGCTCGGCCCTGCCGGTCATATCTTGCAGGCAGCCTTTCCCTTGGCGGAACGGACCGGAGCTGGTCTGAGTGACATCCTGGATGCCTGCGCCCAGGCCGCCACCGCTGCCGACGACGCCGCCGCAGCGCGCGCCATCGCCCTGGCCGGGCCTCGCGCCTCAGCCCGAATCCTGGCTGGTCTCCCACTACTCGGGATGGGCGGGGCTGCCCTGGCAGGCATCGACGTATTAGGGAGTATCAGCGATGGCGGTGTCGGAACAGTTAGTGGGCTGGTGGGAGCGGCGCTGTGGATCGCTGGGGTGCGATGGAGCAGATACCTGATTAAGCGAGCCAGTGAACAGCCAGCGGGAGAGCATGCTCTTCTCGATTTAGCGGCTGCAGCCCTCCACGCCGGAGCATCAGTGCCCGCCACCTTGCACCTGCTCGCTGAGATTACGGACCGTCCCCACCTCGCAAGCACCGCGAGGCAACTGATCTACGGACGCAGTTGGGAAAGTGCCTGGGAAGACCACCGTTCCGTATTGGCGCAATGTCTGGAGCCAGCCTGGCATTCCGGCGCGAGCGCCATCGGGCTGCTGCGCCGCCGGGCCGAGCGAGAACGGGCAGCGCTATCTCGGCAGGCCCGCGAGGCCGCCGGCGCATTAGCGTCGACCATGGTGCTACCACTCGGGCTGTGTTATTTGCCGGCATTCGTCGCGCTCGCGCTGGTTCCTACCGTCATCTCTCTGCTGGGCCGCTGGTTCACTTAATCCCCACTGCCTACCCGATGTCGGCTTATCCCCAGCTCGCCTCTGCAGTCGAGCGGAGGGAACGGAGACTCACGCACAGTAGGGGCACGGCGAGGAGGTTCCGTCCATACGGGCGCGGCCGGCCTAGTGCCTCCCTACTCGGGGGTAATAGGCCTTCGCCAAAACCCAACCCCAACCGCCGGCAAACAGCCGGCTCGAAGGAGAAGACAATGTCGACACGACGATTCACCAACCGGCCCCTGGCCGCGTATATGCGTATGCCCTCCTATCAATCCTGGTGGCAGCGTTTGCGGGAGGAACGCGGTTCCGCGACGGCAGAATATGCCATTACCGCACTGGCAGCCGCCGCGCTCGCGGGCGTCCTCATCGCCATCGCCACCAGCGCAGAAGTGCGCTCACTGTTGATGGGCATTATTACCAAGGCGCTGAATACGGCATGAGCAGCCCAGCTGGTGAGCGAGGCTCAGCGACCGTTGAGACAGCGTTGGTGCTCCCGGTGCTCATCGGCTGTGCGCTCCTGCTCGTGGCGGCCGCCCTCTTCGGCTCCACCCGCATTGCGGTGACGGAAGCCGCGCGGGTGGCCGCCCGGGCGGTTGCCGCCGGGCAGAGCGCGGAGTCAGCCCGGCAGATAGGGGAGCGGGCCTGCGCCTGCGGTGCCTCCATTCGGATAGATAATGGCCCTTGGGTGCGGGTGACCGCGAGCGCGAACAGTGGCCCAGCGGCTTGGCTTCCAGGTATCCGCCTGTCAGCCACCGTCGAGATCCCCAGTGAGAATACCGTTCTCAGCGAGTCCTCCGGCAGCGTGCAGGTGGAGCCATGAGTGTTCCGGCTGTGTGGCAGCGAGGTGAGCGCGGCAGCGCCACGGTGTGGGCGGTCGGGGCTTTCGCCGTCGTCGCCCTACTTGTGGGGGCGGTAGGGATGGTCGGGCATATCCGCACAGAGCGAACCCGAGCCGCCGCAATCGCTGACATTGCCGCCCTGACCGCCGGGCCCCAGGCCGACCCGTGCACGTACGCAGCGACGGTGGCACAGCGAAATGGGGCAACCTTAACCCACTGTGAACGAGTGGGGATAGAGGTGCGGCTGGGCGTGGCGATTAGGGTCCCTCTGGGGGAGGCGACGGCGCAGGCACGGGCAGCACCGTCATGGTCGCTTCCATCAGCTCCAGTACCGTAACGGCACCGCTCTTGTGCAGCGGCTCATTACCGGACCCGCACTTGGGGGAGACGATACAGCCCGGGCATCCTTCCCAGCAGGGGCAGTCACTGACCCGCTGACGCGTCATCCGGGCCCAGTGCCGGGCGTGCTTAGCGCCGTGGGCGGCAAAACCTGCCCCACCGGCGGCCCCGTCATAGACGAAAATACTCGGCTGCAGGGTCTGCTCGTGGACGGCGATTGACACCCCACCGATATCTTGTCGGTCGCAGTGGGCGAGCAGCGGGAGTAGGGATATCAGGGCATGTTCGACGCCGTGTAACGCCCCCGCAATTTCTGCTGGACCCAGGCCGGCCGCGTGGAGTGCCTCAGTGGGGATCTGCCACCAGGTAGCAACCGTTGGCAGGAGCCGTTGCGGCATCTCTAATGGGTGGGAGGCAATAATTTCTCCACCGGGGATGCGGCGGCGGTCAAAACCCACGACTTGCCGGACCACCTCCACCGGTCCGGTAAAGAACGTGGGGTCCGTGACCCCTTTCGCGGCCCCGACGATATGAACGTGGGTTTCGCTACGCGCCTGGGTGCGCACATCCTGGCGCGGTAAAGGCTCAACCAGGGCAGAAACTCCATCATATTCACGCACCCGGAAATGCCGACCCTGGTGGATATAAGTGGCACCCGGATGAACCGTGGCATCGGCGGCCCCCGCATCTACTGTGCCCAGCAGCTCGCCGGTCTCACAGTGCACAACGCTGACGGCATGCTCCCCGCTACCACGGATATCCGCCAGATCGTGGGCACGGGTAGGGAGCAGGGAATTCCACATCCATCCTTGCGGGCGCGGGCGGAGCAGGTCACGCTCTGCTAAACCCCGAATAAGCGGGATATTGGTTAGGGGAGTCCCGGTCAGAGTGCCACCTGCGCGCTCGGGCCTGGGCGCCCCCGCGCGCTCGGGTGCGGGCGCCCCCGCGCGCTCGCATGCGGCCTCATCAGCACCTTCGGAGCCTACCTCGGCAGCGCGGTGAGTAAACTAACCGCGCGCCTGCCCCCACGGGAAGTAGCGGACGTCGGCAGCGGTCAGCGGGAATTCGCTAGCTGCTGCACACACGTGCGGGGTGAGAATATGGAGGTTCGACAGGTCGAAAACTGTGCCCTCGGCACCGGCTGAGAGCACCTGGTCGGCGTGATCAGTCAAGTAGATATCGAGGGGGTCATCGCGCGCCACGAATACCGCGATACCAGGTCTACCTGCCCCCCCCGCCCCGCCCCCCGGCTGCATAATTTAGGC
>JAEWHO010000070.1 GCA_023387755.1 Actinomycetes bacterium
ACCGTATTCTTATCGACCTTGGTGATTACGCCGCTTGGACTCGGCAAAGGCGGCAATACCGCGTGGATTTTGATTCCCGTCATTAATCGAGCAATTCAGCCCTCCGAATTTCTCAAAGTGGGCATGATCCTCTTCCTGGCCCACCTCCTGGTTACTCGCGCCGGCAGCTACCGCACCCGTCACGACTGGCTCCCAGTGATGGCCGTATGGTTTGGCACTTTGGCCGTCGTCATGTTGGGCCACGATTTGGGTACGACGACGGTTGTGGCGCTCATTGCCCTGGTCATGGTTCTTTACGGAAAGTTGCCACACCCTCTGGTGAGGGTGGGCGTGCTGCTCCAGCTCGCCGGAGCTGCCTTTTTGGTGTTTCAGTCTGATTCTCGGCGGGAGCGCGTGCTGTCGTTTATTACCGGATCCCAGCAATCGGCGGCCCTACATGAAACCTCGGCGTATCAGCCGCGCCACGGCTTCTGGGCCTTGGGCACGGGGGGCATCTTTGGCGTTGGTCCGGGGGCGTCGCGAGAGAAGTGGGCCTATCTTCCAGAGGCTCACAACGACTATATCTTCGCGATTATTGGAGAGGAACTCGGCCTGGTCGGGACCAGTATGGTGGTGCTCCTTTTTGGCCTGCTCGCCTGGGCGATCTTCCGCCTAGCCACGACTCTGCAAGACTTCTATGCCCGACTTCTCTGTATTGGAGTTGGGGTATGGGTGACCGGTCAAGCGTTGCTGAATATCTATGTAGTTTTAGGCCTCGCGCCCGTCATCGGGGTACCGCTCCCACTGATTTCTGCGGGGGGATCATCACTCATTGCCACTGCCTGCGCCATAGGTGTGGTGTTAGCCTGTGCTAGGCAAGAACCTGGTGCCCGCGTTGCGTTGGCCCAATCCACGTCTGCGCTGCGACGCTCGAGCTCCGTGATCGCGGCCCGTTGGAGGAGGAAGTAATGCAGTCTGTTGTCCTTGCTGGCGGGGGCAGTGCTGGCCACGTAAACCCGCTGCTGGCTACGGCAGCGGAGATTACTCGTCGTAACCCGGCTGCCCGTCTGACAATTCTGGGCGTTGAATCAGGCCTAGAAGCCTCCCTCGTACCGGCAGCCGGTCTGGAACTTACCACGATTCCCAAGGTCCCCTTGCCGAGACGTCCCTCTCGGCAGATGCTCACCTTCCCTCGCTCTTTCCAGCGGGCCGTGGGCCAGGTGCGTGACATTATCCGGCAGGTGGACGCCGATATCGTCCTGGGATTTGGTGGGTATGTTGCGACGCCGGCCTATATCGCCGCCCGCCGAGAAGGGGTTGCCTACGGGATCCACGAACAAAATGCCCGCCCCGGCTATGCTAACCGCTACGGCGCGCGGCATGCTGCTTTGGTGGCGCTGACCTTCCGATCCTCCCGCCTGGCAGCCCAGCGCGGTATCACTGAGGTGACGGGCCTACCCCTGCGCGGGCCAATTTTGGATTTAGCTCAACGACGCCGTTCCCACGACGGGCAGTGGGCCCGGGAAACTGGGGCAAAAGCGCTCGGACTTGATCCGCAGATGCGTACTATTGTCGTTACCGGGGGTTCCCTGGGAGCACAATCGATTAATGATGCCGCCAGCGTGTGCAGCAAGTTCTTCCAGATTCACGGCATGCAGGTTTTACACTTAACCGGCCGTGGGAAGGCTGATGCCGTGTGTACTCGGGTGAAGACCAACCCGCACTATCACGTCCTGGAATATCTCGATTCAATGGACCAGGCCTATGCAGTGGCCGATCTTGTCATATGCCGCTCTGGGGCTGGGACGGTAGCGGAACTGACCGCCCTGGGGCTGCCCGCAATCTACATTCCGCTCCCCATTGGAAATGGCGAGCAAAAGGAGAACGCGGACGATGTACTCAGCGCCGGGGGCGGGGTCCTCTTAGCGGATAAAGACCTGAATGCGGCGAGCTTACAGCGGGCTATCACCCAGCTCACAGCCGACGACGATACCCTGCGTAGGGCAGGGCAGGCCGCGGCCTCAGTTGGCTGTATAGATGGTGCCCGCCGACTCGTGGACGAATTGGAGAAGATTTCTCGATGACCACCTATCACTTTATTGGCATCGGTGGTGCCGGGATGAGCGTTATTGCTGAACTCTTGGCGGCACAAGGCCACCGGGTACAGGGATCTGACTCGCGCGACGGCACTGCAGTCAGGCGGCTCCGCGCCGCCGGGATAGACGTGTTTGTCGGCCACAATGCCGCCAGCGTGCCCGCTGATGCCGTTGTTGTTCGCTCCACCGCCATTAAGTCGGACAATGTAGAGCTGGCGGTTGCTCAAGAACGCGGTCAGGAAATTATCCACCGCTCTCAGGCGCTGGTCATCGCTTCGCAGGGGATGGATTTCGTCGCCGTCGCGGGGGCTCACGGAAAAACTACGACCTCCGGAATGTTAGCGGCCGCACTGGTGGAGGCCGGCTCAGACCCTTCTTACGCCATCGGCGGCACAGTCTTGGGGCTTGGCTCAGGTTCTCGGCTCGGGGCGGGATCGATTTTCGTGGCCGAAGCTGACGAGTCCGACGGCTCCTTTCTCAATTACACGCCCCGCGTGGCAATCGTGACGAATGTGGAGCCCGACCACCTCGACTATTACGGCAGCCAGGAGGCATTCGAGGATGCTTTCACCCAGTTCGCGCAGCGTATCGACGACGGCGGTTTGCTCATCTGCTGCGCTGACGACGCCGGTGCCGCAGCCTTGGCAGAGCGAGCGCGAGCCGCTGGGGTTCGTACGATAACGTATGGGCGCAGTTCCCAAGCAGATGCTCGGGTCGAGGGGGAAGTCGTCGAGCTGGAAGGCCGGCGCGAACGGCTCAGCCTGCAGGTAGCCGGCGACCATAATCGTCTCAATGCCGCAGCCGCGTACGTGGCCGGGATTGAGCTCGGCGTACCCTCGGCCATGATGGCTCGTAGTCTTGGTGCTTTCCGGGGGACCGGACGCCGCTTCGAGCCACGCGGCTACGTTGACGGAGTACGGGTCATTGACGATTACGCCCACCATCCGACCGAGGTAGCCGCCACCATTGCCACCGCCCGGACGCAGGTGGGGCGCGGGCGTGTTCTGGTACTGTTCCAGCCGCACCTGTTCAGCCGCACCCAGAAATTTGCCGCCCGGTTTGCGGAGGCTCTCGACGGCGCGGATGAGGTTATTGTCTGCGATATTTTCCCGGCCCGCGAACAGCCGATACCCGGTGTGACAGCGGCTCTGATTACGGAACATATGCGGCACGGCCAGTATGTGGGCGATCGTGACGCTGCGGCCCGGGCACTAGCGCGGCGAGCCCGGCCTGGCGATATGATCCTCACCATGGGGGCCGGGGATATTACCGCTGCCGGGGAGCTTATTCTTGCGCAACTGGAAGCTGAACAGTGAAGCAGCCCCCGCGCCCTCGCCCGCGCCCAGGGCGCCCTGGGCTTGGCACGGATGGTGAGGAGTTGCTCGCCAGCGTCGTCGGCCCCGAATCTGCCGACCACCCGTGTCCTGCTGACACCAGCGAGCCTGAACGCGTCACTCTGCTGGACCGGGTGCGGGCTGACCGCGCGGCCGCCCGCCGCCACCATCGCCGTCAGCAGATGCTGATCGCTGCCGGGGTGGCGGCACTGTGCGCCCTACTCGGATGGGTGGTTTTCTTCTCACCACTGTTCGCACTGCGTACGGTGAAAGTTGAGGAGAGTACCGGACAGATATCGCCCCCGGTCATCCAAGCGGTGGTCCAGCCCTACCTAGGGACGCCACTACCGCGTTTGAGCACCAGCGACATCGAAACCGCTGTGGAATCGCTTTCCGTAGTCAAAGACGCGCGCGTGCAGCGCTCCTGGCCCCGTGAAGTGATCGTCACGGTCATCCCCCGCGAACCGGTGGCGGCAATCGACACCGGACAGGGCACCTTCGATCTTTACGATGACACTGGCACCCTCATCTCTTCCACCTCTGATAAGCCTGCGGAATTGCCACTCCTCAGCGGTGCCGGCGGGCAACAGGTACAGCCGGAGCTCATCCCCGAGGTACTCAGCACGCTGGCGTGTCTAGATGCCCCTGTGCGTAGTCAGTTGACGCGAGCCTCAATCGATGCTGAGGGGCTTATGACCTTCACCCTTGATTCCGGTGCCCTTATCGTCTGGGGCCCCAATACGGATAATGAGCTCAAGTCGCGCGTTTTGACTGTTCTCCTTGGGCAAACCGCGAAAATCTACGATGTATCCTCCCCTCGTACCCCGGTGACGCGTTAGGCGGCGGCTGGGTAATCCCGCAGTTCCCCAACCCCTCACCTCGCCCGATGCTACTTTCCCGCCGGTCGGCCCCGCGCCTCACGATGGTGATTTCGCCCTTACGCGTGTCGGTTCTTGTGGGGCCCCTGCAGGATGCGTAGCGTGCTTGCGCCTAGGAACGACGAAAGTCTCACCTTCTAGTTGAACTTTAAGGTTAGGCGCAGGAACAGGAAGGGATCCGACGGTGTCATCACCACAGAATTACTTGGCCGTCATTAAGGTGGTCGGGATCGGCGGCGGCGGCGCTAACGCCGTTAACCGCATGATTGAAGAAGGGCTCGACGGCGTCGAGTTCGTCGCTATTAACACCGACGCGCAGGCGCTGGTGCTCTCCAACGCCCACTCCAAGATCGATATCGGACGTGAACTTACACGTGGTCTTGGCGCGGGGGCAGACCCTGAGGTTGGCCGCCGGGCAGCGGAAGATTCGATCGAGGAAATCCATGAAGCACTCCAGGGTGCGGATATGGTCTTTGTTACCGCTGGGGAAGGCGGTGGCACCGGAACCGGTGGCGCACCTATCGTTGCAAAGGTCGCCCGTGAACTTGGCGCGCTCACCGTGGGCGTGGTCACCCGCCCATTCGCCTTTGAATCGCGCCAGCGATCTGTGCAGGCGGAGGCCGGTATTGAGGCGCTGCGGAAAGAGGTCGATACCCTCATCGTCATTCCTAATGACCGGTTGTTGCAGATTTCTGACCGCAACGTCTCGGTGCTGGATGCCTTCAAGACGGCTGACCAGGTGCTGCATTCCGGCGTCCAGGGGATTACCGACCTCATCACCACACCCGGCCTGATCAACCTGGACTTCGCCGACGTGAAATCCGTGATGAAGGATGCTGGTTCGGCTCTCATGGGTATCGGTGCCGCCTCTGGTGAAGACCGGGCCGTTCAGGCCGCCGAACTGGCTATTTCCTCCCCGTTGCTGGAAGCGTCCATTGACGGTGCGCATGGTGTCCTGCTATCTATTCAGGGCGGCAGCGACCTAGGTCTATTCGAGATCCACGAGGCCGCTCGCCTGGTGCAGGAAAATGCGCATCCCGAGGCGAATATCATCTTCGGTACGGTTATCGATGACACCCTCGGCGATGAAGTGCGAGTAACGGTTATCGCTGCGGGTTTCGACAATAACGAGAAGATTTCCCAGTGTGAGAGCACCCCAGCCGCAGCGCCTGCGGATAAGCCCCGTATAGCAGCCCCGGCATCGCCGGTATCGAGCTCGGCAGCTAAGCGGGAACAACGCACCCCCGGGCAGGTGGCCGAACCGAGCCACACCCCGGCCCACTCAGTTCCGCGCACCGCCCCAGCCGTCCCTGGTTATGAGCCCGCCCCAGCGCAGGTGGACGAACCAGCACCGGAGCCGGAGAAGAACGCTCTGGATGTGCCACCCGTCTTCCCCGACGGCGGTAATCGCGACGACGACGAACTCGACATCCCTGACTTCCTGAAGTAGCCCGTGTATCGCCTTCCTGTGGGGCCGGGGGCGTGGGCGGTGACGACCACCGTCCACACCCCCGGCCCTCATCCATCAGCGCGTCCCTTTACCCTCAGCTATACGGCGACAGCACCGGCGGACCAAGTGCGCGCACACCGGCTGCTTGCGGAGGAACTCACCGATCACCGTTGGCACTGGGCCCAACAGGTTCATGGCGCCGCAGTCGTTACTGCCACCTCTAACTGCCCCGCACCTTGTCCGGGCCATGGGCCTGGTGATGCAGTCGTGGCTACCCTGCCCGCGCATGCTCCGGCTGTCCTCACGGCCGACTGCGTGCCGGTGGCACTAGCAAGTTGTAGCGGCAGCGTCCGAGTGGCCATTCATGCCGGTCGGCCTGGCTTGCTTGTGGGGACGATTGGGGCGGCTATTGCGGCCGCGCGCGCTCTCACTGACGAACCTCTGTACGCCCGAATAGGCCCTCATATCTGCGCACAGTGTTATGAGGTGGATTGTGCCCTGGCTGAAGAGGTGTACCTTTCGCATCCAGAAGCCCAAGCGACTACTAGCTGGGGGACGCCAGCACTCGATCTCACCGCGATGGCGTTAACCCAACTTCGCGCTGGCGGCGTCGTCGTCGAATCGGAGGCCGCACCGTGTACCCGGGAGGATCTCCGCTTCCCCTCCCACCGCAGATTACCCAATGGAGAACGACTGGCTACCGCCGTCCTCCTGCGAACCTAAAGACACGCCGAGAGCCCTCCCCGGCACTACCGGCGGAGGAACGTAGCGTGGATACACAGGGAATCCGTACCGATCTAAGGAGCACACTATGGCGGGAGTTCTGCGTAAAACGATGGATCTATTCCTGCTGTCAGAGCCAGAGGAACAACAGGACGTTTACGAAGACTTTGAGGAGTTCGAACCCGAGGTGGAAACCGAACGAACTGCCGACGTGACCCCGATTAGTAGCGCTGCCTCCGCACAGGGCCGCTTCGATGTAGTCGAGGGGCCGGAACTCTCCCGGATCGTAACTTTCCATCCGACCGCGTATAACGAAGCGAAGACGATTGGAACCGCATTCCGCGAGTCGATTCCGGTTATTCTCAACCTGACTGCCATGAGTGATGCCGACGGTAAGCGGATGCTGGATTTCTGTGCTGGTCTCACCTACGGACTAGACGGCACGATTGAGCGAGTGACGAATCGTGTGTTCCTGCTCTCGCCGGCAACCGTTGAGGTGCTGCGAGACAGTGAGACGTCCGATCTGGCCGATCGAATCTGATAATTCCGCCACATTTACATATGGGAATCGTCTTCTACGTTTTAGCCAAACTTTGCAGCCTCTACCTGTTGCTTCTGTTCCTTCGGGTGGTGCTGTCTTGGGTGCAGCTTTTCGCGCCCCACTGGCGTCCACGTGGAGTACTACTTGTGGCTGCCAACGTTATATACGCGCTGACTGATCCGCCGATTAAAGCTGTAGGACGATATGTCCGACCAGTATCGTTGGGCGGTATCGGGCTCGATGTCGGCTTCTTAGTCGTGTTAATTGCGGTTCTTGTGCTCGAGCGGGTGTTCCTAGCGCTAGCCGTGAGTGTCTGGTGATGCCAGCGAGACCAATGTGAAAATCGTGGGTAGACGGTTCACGTGCGCGTGCAAGTGACGTCTAATCGGGTAAGCTAGACCCAGCGCACAGACTCTGTGTTCATTGTAAGTACTACGACGAGGTGACGAAATGGCGCTGCTGACAGCGGATGATGTCCTCAACAAGAAGTTCGAGCCTACGAAGTTCCGTGAGGGCTATAACCAGGAGGAAGTCGATGACTTCCTCGATGAGGTTGTTGTCACGCTGCGGACCATCACGGCGGAAAATGAAGAGCTGAAGGCTAAACTGGCTGCTGCTGAGCGGCGTATTGGCGAGCTCGGCTCGATGGATGACCGGTACTCGCCGGTTGAAGATTCCGCCCCGGTGGAAACCCCTGCAGAGGAACCGGTCGAAGAGCCTGTCGTTGAGGAGCCCGCTCCGCAGACGACGTCTTTCGCGGCTCCCCAGGCTACGGCCCCTCAGACCCCGGCCCATGAGTCTTCCAGCTCAGCTGAATCTGCCGCCGGTATGCTCGCCCTAGCCCAGCGCCTGCACGACGAGTACGTCCGCAACGGCCAAGATGAGTCCGAGCGCATCGTGGCGGAAGCACGCGAGCGTGGAGACAGCATCATCAAGGAAGCCGAGGACAAGTACAACAACACCCTGGCGCAGCTGGAATCCGAGCGTTCGCAGCTGGAACGCAAGATCGACGAATTGCGTGCGTACGAGCGGGATTACCGTTCTCGCATGAAGAGCTACCTCGAAGGACTGCTCCGCGACGTCGAAGCGACCCCCGAGGGTCTCAACTAACGTTCACCGTCGTAGGACGGGTGACGATGGGCGGCACTGGCGCAGTGCCGCCCATCGGCGTTGCCGGACTCGCTCGACTTGTACCCCTCAAGCGGCCCGGCCGATCCTCGACGGCCAACCAGGTGCGATGATTGCGCTTCGCGTTTGCCACCCGTACAGATAAGGATCCGCGTGCCCCTTCCATACACCACCGTTGCTCGCGTTAGCCCCCGCTCACAGCGGACCACCCTCACCGTTGGCGCGGTTATTGCCACCCTGGCCGTTGTGCTCGATCAGGCCACCAAAGCCTGGGCACTCGGCACTTTAGTACCCGGCCAATACCACCCCTTACTGGGCCCCTATTTTGGATTGCGCCTGGTTTATAACCCCGGAGCCGCCTTCTCCTTTGGAGCCAATTCAACCTGGGTGTTTACACTCGTGGCGATTGCTTTTGCGATAGGGGCAGTGTACGCGCTGACAAAGGTGACCTCGCGACCGTGGGTGGTCACGATCGCGCTCCTGCTCGGTGGATCCGTCGGGAACCTTATTGACCGACTCTTCCGCACGCCCGGCAAAGGGCAGGGGCACGTCGTCGACTTCCTGTCCTACTGGGACTGGTTCGTAGGGAATGTAGCCGACATTTTCATCGTCCTGGCAGCCGTTGGCCTCGCCGTACTGTCCTTTACCGGCGTGCCCACCGACCCCACCGCCGCGCATATTGGGCCTGATGATCAGGAGGCGGCAGCTGCCGAGGACGCCCTACCGCAAACCGATCCCGCGGCGGAGAAACAGTGAATGACGGTCGCCGCTTTCTGCCCGTCCCTGATGCACTGATCGGGGAGCGGGTCGATAGTGCGGTTGCCCGGATGCTCGGCCTATCGCGCACCAAGGTCGCAGACATGTGCGATGCCGGGTTAGTTCGTGGCGATGGGGAAATCCTCACCCGGTCCGCTAAATTGCGGCCAGGCATGATGCTGGAACTGCAGATGCCCGCCCCGCGCGTGTACCAAGACTTTGTGGTGGCGGGCATGCGTATTATTCACGACGACGCCGATCTCGTCGTCGTCGATAAACCCGCTGGCGTGGCGGCCCACTTTTCTAATGGCTGGAGCGGACCGACGGTTGTAGGCTCGCTGCGGGCCTCGGGTTTCGGTATTACCGGGCTCGGGCCGCCCGAACGTGAAGGGATCGTCCACCGGCTAGATGTGGGCACCTCCGGCATTATGGTGGTCGCCAAATCTGATCGAGCCTACAGTGCCCTGAAACGGGCTTTTAAATACCGTGAGGTGACTAAGAAGTATCTGGCACTCGCCCAGGGGTGGGTGGAACCGGCTACGGGGCTCATCGATGCTCCGATTGCGCACTACGGCGGGCCGGGGTGGAAAATGGCGATTCGGCCCACCGGTAAACCGGCACAGACCCGATACCGGGTCCACACCCGTTACGAGTCTGCCACGCTACTCGACGTCGAGCTGCTAACGGGGCGCACTCACCAGATCCGGGTTCATGCTGCCAGTATCGGGCACCCGCTCGTCGGCGACGGCATTTACGGAGCTGACGCCGAGCTGACTGCCGCGGTGGGGTTGGAGCGGCAATGGCTGCACGCCCATGAATTGACGCTCTTGCATCCCGGCACCGGGCGGGAAGTAACCTACCGCAGTGATCCGGCTGACGATCTGGCCCGGGCATTGGCGCGCTTGGGGTCGCCGCTAGACTGAGGCTATGGCTGAATTTCGGACCGTCACCACCGTGGCCGAGCAGCAGGTGGCACGTGGTATTCGCTATGAGGTGTTCGTCCAGGAACAAAAGGTCCCGCTGCCCATGGAAATTGACTCCCGAGACGACCTGCCCACCACCTGCCAGATGGTGTTGTACGTGGACGATGAACCGGTGGGAACGGGGCGGCTATTGGCAGATCCGGATGATGCCGAGCGGATCCATCTGGGGCGCCTAGCGATCCGCAAAGCTTGGCGGGGCCAGGGATGGGGCGCTCGCCTAGTAGAGGCGCTGGAGCGACTGGCGCGCGAGAAATACAGCAGAGAAACTCTGATATGCGAGTTATCAGCCCAAGAGTATGCGGTGGGTTTTTATGAGAACCTTGGCTATCGACTCATGGGGCGACCACGATATCTGGATGCCGGTATCTGGCATCACGACATGGACAAACCTCTGCGTGGGTGAGACGTGCCATAACCTCGAACAATGACGCCCTGGCCGTGGGTTTTAGGCGCCGAACAAGTAGACGTGAGCAATGCCCGCCGAGGTGGCGGCGTGTATGTCAGCGGTGCTCGTTAAACTGCCAGTATGGCCGGGGATAAGGATTTCGTTCATCTACACGTACACACCGAATACTCCATGCTCGACGGCGCTGCCAAAATTGACGGGCTGTGCGAGGAAGTTAAAAAGCTAGGTCAAAAGGCCATCGCCATGACCGATCACGGCTACGTATTCGGTGCCTACGAGTTCTGGAAGAAAGCCACTGATCACGGGATTAAGCCGATTATTGGCGTGGAAGCCTATATGACTCCCGGAACCTCCCGTTTCGACAATTCCCGCGTGCAGTGGGGGACGGAAGCCCAACAGCGGGCCGGCGACGACGTATCCGCGCGCGGTGCCTATACCCATATGACGCTCCTGGCGCGCAATACCGAGGGAATGCACAACCTCTTCCGGATGGCATCCCTGGCCTCCCTGGAAGGTCAGATGGGTAAATGGCCGCGCATGGATCGTGACCTCCTGGAAACCTACTCCAGTGGTCTTATCGGCACGGCTGGTTGTCCCTCGGGAGAGGTACAGACCAGGCTACGGCTAGGGCAATATGACGAAGCGCTGCGGGCAGCTGGCGAACTGCAGGATATCTTCGGCAAGGACTTCTTCTACGTTGAACTTATGGATCACGGCCTGGAGATCGAACGCCGGGTTCGGGAGGACCTGCTGCGTATCGCCCGGCATCTACAGGCCCCCCTGATAGCCACCAATGACTCACACTACGTGGAGCATTCCCATAGTGAACTCCACGCGGCGCTGCTGTGCTTACAATCCGGTTCCACCTTGCAAGATCCGGACCGGTTCAAATTTGATTCGGACACCTTTTACATCCGCTCCACTCACGAGATGCGCGCGCTATGGCCGGATCTACCGGAAGCCTGCGATAACACCCTGCTGGTGGCCGAACAGTGCGATGTGCACTTCACCACCACGGCTGAGGGCGCTAACTATATGCCTCGTTTCCCCGTTCCTGAAGGTGAAAATGAGGAATCCTGGTTCGTAAAGGAGGTGGAACGGGGCCTGCATGATCGTTTCCCAGAAGGCGTACCCGCCCACGTGCGTGAACGTGCGGAATATGAGGTGGGGATCATTACGCAGATGGGCTTCCCCGGCTACTTCCTGGTGGTGTCGGACTTTATCCGTTGGGCCAAGAAGAACGGCATCCGGGTGGGCCCGGGCCGTGGCTCCGGTGCTGGCTCTATGGTGGCCTATGCGCTGCGTATCACTGACCTTGACCCAATCCAGCATGGTCTCCTCTTTGAGCGTTTCCTCAACCCCGACCGCGTATCCATGCCGGACTTTGACGTCGATTTCGACGAACGCAGGCGCGGGGAAGTTATCGAATATGTCAATGAACGCTATGGTCGGGACCGGGTAGCCCAGGTGGTTACCTTCGGGGTGATGAAAACCAAGCAGGCACTAAAAGACTCTGCTCGGGTGCTGGGCTATCCCTTTGCGATGGGGGAGAAGCTCACCAAGGCCCTGCCGCCTACCGTCATGGGCAAAGACATCCCGCTGTCCGGGATCTTCGACAAAGACCATAAGCGATATGCGGAGGCCGGAGAGTTCCGAGAGCTATTCGCCGAAGATCCCGACGCGCAGCGGGTGGTAGAAACCGCCCGTGGCCTGGAAGGAATCACCCGGCAGTGGGGGGTGCACGCCTGCGCCGTCATTATGTCCTCAGCGCCGCTGCTGGATATTATCCCGCTGATGAAGCGACCCGCTGACGGTACCATCCTCACCCAGTTTGACTATCCCACCTGTGAAACCCTGGGCTTGTTGAAGATGGACTTCCTGGGGCTGCGAAACCTCACGGTGATTACGGACGCATTGAATAATATCGAGCTCAACCAGGGAAAGAAGGTTGATCTGGAGGCGGTTCCGCTTGACGACGCCGCCACCTATGATCTCATGGCCCGGGCGGATACTCTGGGCGTCTTCCAGCTCGATAGTGACGGCATGCGCGAACTGCTGCGCCTAATGCGGCCCGATAACTTCGAGGATATCTCCGCCGTCGGTGCGCTGTACCGGCCGGGCCCCATGGGCGCTAACTCCCACAAGAATTACGCGCTGCGTAAGAACGGGGAACAGGAAATTGTCCCCATTCACGAGTCCCTGCGCGAGCCGCTCGAAGACATCCTGGGCACCACCTACGGTCTGATCGTCTACCAGGAACAGGTGATGGCGATCGCCCAGAAGGTAGCCGGCTACACCCTCGGCCAAGCCGACCTGTTGCGGCGCGCCATGGGTAAGAAGAAGAAGGCAGAACTGGACCGCCAGTACGAGACCTTCCACAACGGCATGATCGAGCGGGGGTACCCGGAGGACGCCGTTAAAACCCTGTGGGATATTCTGGTTCCCTTCTCGGATTATGCCTTCAACAAATCGCACTCTGCTGCTTACGGCCTGGTGTCCTACTGGACGGCCTATCTTAAAGCGAACTATCCGACCGAATATATGGCCGCGCTGCTCACCTCCCAGCAGGACAATAAAGACAAGCTTGCGGTCTATTTGGCGGAATGCCGGCGTTTAGACATCACCGTGCTACCCCCGGATGTTAACGCCTCGGAGGCGACCTTTACCCCGGTCGGCAAAGATATCCGCTTCGGCTTGGCGGCTATCCGTAATGTGGGGGGCGCCGTCGTCGACGGGATCGTCAAGGCTCGCACCGAACAGGGTGCCTTCACATCATTCGAAGATTTCTTCAGCAAGATTCCGCTGGAAGTGTGTAATAAGCGAGTGGTGGAATCGCTCGCGAAGGCCGGTGCCTTTGACTCCCTGCACCCTTCCCGCAGGGCGCTGGTGATAAGTCACGAAGAGTTCGTCGAAGAAGCCGTTTCCATTAAACGCAATGAGGCCAGTGGCCAATTCGACCTCTTCTCCACCACTGACTCTGATGACGAAACTATCGCATTCACCGCAGCCGTCGCCCAGTGTGCCGACTGGGAGAAGAAAGACAAACTTGCCTATGAGCGGGAAATGCTCGGTTTGTACGTCTCTGACCATCCGCTGTCTGGGTTAGAGACCGTCCTGGGGCAGCATGCCGATACCACCGTGGCCGCCCTGTTAGACGCCCAAGATT
>JAEWHO010000078.1 GCA_023387755.1 Actinomycetes bacterium
CTCCGCGTGCGGGCGGCTGCCTTTTCCCGTTTCGCCCCGCACATCTCGTGCCGTCTTGATCCTCTCCCGTTACGCCCTGAGCATGGAAAACCTCCGCCGCTAGGGCTCATGGCCGGGAACCGTTACCATATAACAGGTAGTCCCGGAAGAAACGGAGCAATCGTGGCGTCTATCTTCGACAAAATCCTGCGGATGGGTGAGGGGCGCGTCCTGCGTAACTTGGCCCGCACCGCTGCGGAAGTCAATCGCATGGAACCGACCATCGAGGCGATGACTGACGAAGAATTGCGAGCCGAAACGGACGAGTTCCGCCGGCGGCTCAAGGAGGGCGAGACGCTCGATGACATCCTGGTAGAAGCCTTCGCTGTTGTCCGGGAAGCAGCCCGCCGTACCCTGGGCCAGCGGCCCTATGACGTCCAGATCCAAGGCGGCGTGGCTCTGCACCGCGGAAATATCGCGGAAATGCAGACCGGTGAAGGTAAAACGCTCGTCGCCACCCTGCCGGCCTACCTCAATGCACTGGAAGGTAAAGGCGTTCACATTATTACCGTGAACGACTACCTGGCCACTTACCAGTCCGAACTGATGGGGCGCGTCTTCCGTTTCCTCGGGCTTACCACCGGCTGTATTACTGAGGGCCAGACTCCGGCTGAGCGGCGTAAAGAATATGCCGCCGATATTACGTATGGCACCAATAACCAGTTCGGTTTCGACTACCTGCGTGACAATATGGCGTGGTCTACCGAGGAGATGGTTCAGCGCGGCCACCATTACGCCATCGTCGATGAGGTTGACTCGATTCTGATCGACGAGGCCCGTACCCCGCTCATTATTTCCGGCCCCGCCCAGGGGGATGTGAACTCCTGGTACACCGAGTTCGCCACAATCGTGGCTGGGATGAAGCGTGACGTCGACTATGAGGTCGATGAGAAGAAGCGCACCGCGGGCGTGCTAGAGGCCGGCATCGCTAAGGTGGAGGACCAGCTCGGCATCGAGAACCTGTACGAGTCGCAGAACACCCCGCTGATCGGGTTCCTCAATAACGCGATTCGCGCCAAGGAACTGTTTAAGCGGGATAAGGACTATATCGTCCACAACGGGGAAGTGCTGATCGTTGATGAGCACACCGGGCGTACCCTGGCCGGGCGGCGCTATAACGAGGGCATGCACCAGGCGATCGAAGCTAAAGAAAAGGTGGAGATCAAGGCAGAAAACCAGACACTCGCCACCATCACTTTGCAGAACTACTTCCGCCTGTACGACAAGCTCGCCGGGATGACCGGTACCGCTGAAACCGAAGCGGCCGAGTTTATGAATACGTACAAGATCGGCGTCGTCCCGATCCCCACCAATCGGCCCAACCAGCGTATTGATCAGCCGGACCTCATCTACAAAAATCAACGCGGCAAATGGCAGGCCGTGGTGGAGGATATTGTCGAACGCCACCGCACCGGCCAGCCGGTCCTCGTGGGTACCACCGACGTCGCCAAGTCGGAAATGCTCTCCCAAATGCTGAAGAAAAAGCGGATCCCGCACACCGTGCTGAACGCTAAGCAGCATGAGCGTGAGGGGAACGTCGTCGCGATGGCGGGGCGCAAGGGCGCGGTCACCGTGGCCACCAACATGGCCGGCCGCGGTACCGACATTATGCTCGGCGGGAATGCTGAACATATAGCCATCGATAATCTGCGTGCCCGGGGCCTGACCCCGTCTGAAACCCCGGACGAATACGAAGAAGCCTGGCCGCAGGCGCTGGAGGAGGCTAAGGCCGCCGTCGCCGCTGAACACGATGAGGTAGTGGAACTGGGCGGTCTGTACGTGCTCGGCACGGAACGTCACGACGCTCGCCGTATCGATAACCAGCTGCGCGGTCGTTCCGGCCGTCAGGGTGACCCGGGTGAATCCCGCTTCTACCTGGCTATGGATGACAATATTATGCGCCGCTTCGCCAGCAATATGGCCCAGCGCGTGATGGGGTCGGAAGCCTTCCCGGAGGACACCCCGCTGGAATCCAAGATGGTCACCCGCTCGATTGCCTCAGCGCAGCGTCAGGTGGAATCGCAGAACGCGGAAACCCGCAAGAACGTGCTGAAGTACGACGACATTATGAACCAGCAGCGCACCATCGTCTACGACCGGCGTCACCGTCTGCTCGTGGGTGAAGACGTATCCGAGCTGGTTGATAATTTCCGGCATGACGTGGTCACTTCCATTGTCGATGCGTACACCCAGGAGGGGTCAGCGTCGTCGTGGGATCTGGAGGAGATGTTCGAAACCCTGAACCGGGTCTACCACGTCACTATCACTTTGGATGATTTGGAGGAAGCTGCCGGTGGGCGCGAGCGGATCACCGAGGATATGCTCATTCGCGAACTGACCTCCGATATTGATGTGGCCTATGAGGAGCGCGAGGAAAAACTCGGCTCCGAGGTGCTGCGGGATCTGGAGCGTCGCGTGGTGCTGACTGTCCTCGATACCAAGTGGCGCGAACACCTGTATGAGATGGACTACCTCAAGGAAGGGATTGGCCTGCGCGCCATGGCGCAGCGCGACCCCCTGGTGGAGTACCGCCAGGAAGGGTACGACCTCTTCCAAAGTATGGAGGAAGCCATTAAGGAAGACGTCATCCGCTACCTGTTCTTCCTGCAGATTAATGACGACGACGCTGGCTCGACCAGCCAGCAGGCCGAGCCAGCCTCCACGCCCGCTGGGGATACAGCGACCGGCGGGCAGGATGCGCCTGTTGGAACATCTGAGGCGTCATCGAAGCCGCGCCCCAAGAAGAAGCTGAATAAGGCGCTCGCGTTGAAGACGCCGCAGCGGCCGACGTCGCTGACATATTCGGCCTCTGGTCAGGGGACTAGCACTTCTGCCGGGGCAGCTGCCAGCCCGGCCACGGATACCAGTGGGATGAACCGGGAGCAACGCCGGGCCGCACAGCGCGCTGAGCGTAAACGCGGCCGGTAGCGCGTGAGCAGCCGCGCGTGACCGGGCGGTGCAGCCGGTAGCGCGTGACCGGGCGGTGCGGCCGCTAACCGATCTGGAAGTCGGTGACCAGCCAGCGGCCGCGTCGTACCACCATCTCCATAGCCAAAGCGCGTACCCTCGCGCCGTCAAAGACGGTGCCGATCACATTCACGCGGCCCTCCCCGTTGGCGGAGAGGCGCAGTCGGCGTACCTGCGGGCGCGGGAAACGTTCATCAGCGCGCATGCGCAGCGCAACGGCGGCTTGCTGGGCTAACGGCTCGTACACCTCGGCACTGACCCAGCGGTAGAGGTGGGTGATGGGCCGGTAACCGGTGAGCACTTCGATCGCGGCCCGCACTATTGTGTGGGCCCACGGGCGCGGATGAGGCACAGTCAAGGCTCCATTGCCCGCTGCCCGGGCAGCCGCACATTCACGGCGATGCTCACTCCAATCCTCCTGGCTGCGCACACTAACCTGGAGCGGATCAAACTGGGGGCAGGTGGACTCAAAGGAACTGACTTGCTCGACGAATGGCAGGGGGGCGACGGCGGTCATGGTCACTCCTCGATAGCAGTGGCCGGCATGGTGATGATCTGGCCGGGATGGATGAGGTTCGGATTAGTGATCGCAGGATTGGCGGCTATAACGCGATCCAGGTGGTCAAGTATGCGGACTGCGTCCGTCACGCCGTAGTGACTGGAAACGATCCGCCACAGGTTGTCCCCTCGGCGGACCTCGTGGTTACTCGCTGCGGCCTGGGTTAGCGGTGCCGACGGATCACTAGGGGCCGGGGTATCTCTCGGGGGCGGACTGGGCACGGGGACCGGTTGCGGGGTCGAAGTCGGATTGGGCACGGGTGCCGGGCTGGGCGTGGGTGACGGTGTGGGGTTCGGATCCGCTGGTGGAGTGGGCGACGGCGTGGGACTAGGAGCGTCGTCAATAGGAGGCAGGACGCTATCCAGGTACTCATACATCTGCTCACCTGTACTGCCAGAAGCATCCAGGTCTCCGGGGAAGACCCCGACCTCAGCGGCTGTGGCGCTGGCAAGAGTTAAGCCAGTCGCCGCCGTCGTCACCGCTAAGGTACGCAACCAGCGGCGGGTGAACGGGGCGGCCCACCTCCAGGCCGCGCGATAGTCGACACGGCCTGTGAGAACTACCCCTGCAAGCAGCGCAGTGAGGAAATACCAGCCGGCGATGACGGCACCGATGCCATAGAGAGCGGCTTCGACGCCTGCGGTATATGTGTGCGCAGAGCCGAAGGTGGGCCAGGTAGTCACGCGCTGAACGGTGCGCTCGGCGAGATAGACGGCGCTCATCCCACCGGCCAGCGCCATCACAATAACGGTGCTGATCTGGGCGCCAACATTAATGCCAGCGGCGGCCGCAGTGTCGGCCCTAACAGTGGCCGAGCCGATATCGCTTGTACGTGCCTCACGGTCCATGATGACCTCTAATCGTGATGTTTGATGTTGTTTGATAAACAGTATGCGTGCTTAATGAGGCTCAGTAAAGAGGTTGAGAAAAACTACGCCCGTGTTTTTATCTCCGCGGCGCCGTGCGTTTTGTTCCGAAAGTCCGGATTTATAGGGCAGAGCCGGGGGTGGTGCAATGGTGCCAGAAAATATCCCCAGCTGCGCGGTTGACCTCCGCGCGTGGTCGATATGTGAATCCCGTGGCTGCAGGCGATATGTGAATCCCGTGGCTGCGGGCGATATGTGAATCCCGTGGCTGCGGGCGATATGCCTGATTGGTGCCTGGAGGCGATATAGCAGACCGGCGGCAGTCTTGCCCGTTACCGTATGAGAGTGAATGAACCCATTGACCCGGAAGTTCTGCGCATGTTGGCCGATCTAGAAGGCCGGCTCGGTGAGCTGGAGGCGGCCCGTCCCGATCCTGATCTCATTGCTGCTGAGCGGGTGGCCTTGGCTGTCGTTGACCGGCTCGCGGGAGCGAAGGGAAGGCCGGTACGTATCGTTATGTGTTCGGGTGACGTTTTCAGCGGAACTATCGCCGATGTGACTGACAGTTGGGTGCGTTTGACGGGCCCTGACCACGGGGTGGTTATTGGGCTGGACTATATTGCCGTCGTCCACGGACTAGGGCGGGTCCTCACCACTCCAACTTCCACCGAGCTACGCCGTAGCTGGGGGTGGATTTTCCGGCGCTGCGGAGAGAATTCGCTGCGTATTCGGGTCCGCTGCCAGGGAGCGGTGGTGACTGGTACGGTGAGCGGCGTCGGAAAAAATTGGGTAGAAATTGCGGGCGATGAGGCGCGGACCAGTTTTGTCTGCACCCACGCCATTGAGTCCTGTGATGTGTGGGGCCTGGTAGACGAATCCGAATAGGACGGCACAGGTATCGGTGTCGCAACCACCTATGATCGCCGCAAACACCTTCGCCGCAAACCGGCAGCGGGAAGGAGGGGAATGGGTAGCGAAGTCATGTTGTACGCCATCTATCGGGTAGGTATTGCGGTCGCGGGTCGGGGTTGCTGCGGTGCGGTCGCGCCTCGCCGCGTGCCGCTTACATCTCGCCGCGTGCCGCTTACACCTCGCTGCGATGGAGCTGGTTTACCCGCGCCGCGTTTTCCGCGTATTTTTGCTGAATATATTCTTCCAGTACCGATACCTCCACGCGCCACTGGTTGCGCCCGCCCACCTGGATGGCAGGGATCTCTCCGGAGCGCACTAACGCGCGCGCCTGCACCATCGTGATGGATAGCTGTTCGGCGAGATCGGCCAGGGTTAGGAAGCGTGGACTCATACCTTCGAGTATGCCACTTGGCAATCCCCCGGTGAAGTTATCCACAGGAATTGACCTAAGGGGTTGAATCTCCCGAAAATTTCCGCCAAGATGTGGGCCATGCCACCTTTTTCCATGTCGCGTGTGAGCCGCACCATGCACCGGATTGAGATTGCCTCCGTCCTAAAAGACCCGCGGTTCCTTATTGGAGTGTTACTCGTCATCGGGGCTGTGGCCCTAGGAACCTGGCTGGTCCAGCAAGCCGATGAGCGCGTACCGGTGTGGGCTGCCAGCGAACCCCTTACCCCTGGCACGCCGCTCACCGGGCACGTCACCACTGTGTCCGTCCACCCGGATGTCGCCCACCTCTACCTCCCAGCCACTCAACCCGCAGACGGCACGGCCACCCGCAGTATTGGCAGTGGGGAACTCATCGCACGCACCGCGATCTCCACGGACGCACCGGAAGCGCCCACCCGTTCCGTCGTCATTCCGCTCGGCACCGCCCTGCCCACGAATGCCGGTCGGGGCTATAGCGTCGATATTTGGTTAGTTCCGCAGAGCACTGTGCACAAGGACGACGTCGAGCCGCGCATCCTCACCGCCGGCGCGATTATTGAGAAGGTCCACACCGCTGATTCCCCCTTAGCTAGCAATCACGGTGCCATCGAAGTGGCGGTGCCTGCCGAGGACGTCAGTGCGGTTTTGGCTGGGCTGGCGGACCAGGGCCTGTTGACCGTCGTTCCGCAAGGTGGCCGCCTATGAGTTGCGGCGCGCTCCTGTACGTTCACGGGCGCGGTGAGCCGGCGCTGGTACGGGCACTGTCTGAATGCGATAATGTCCACGTTCAGCGTCGCTGCGCCGACCACGAGGAGTTACTGGCGGCAGCCGGGGCCGGGCTGGCGGGCCTCGCCGTCGTCGATGCTTCCACCGGGCATATTGACGCGCATGCCGTCGATTATCTGGTGAGGCTCGGGTTAGCGGTGTGCGTTTTGGCGCATCCCGACGACGTTGACCGCACCCAGTCTTTGGGGGCGCATTGCACGGTGGCGCGGGATGTGCCCGCAGGGGAGCTCGCGGAGCGGATTGATGCGCTCGCCCAGCAGTGGAATGACGGGCAGCTGCCCGCGCCGAGCGGTGTGGGTGGGGCGGGGCAGGTCTCGGCAGGTGCAGCATCGGAGCGACCTAGGACGGCGCCAGCTCCGGATTCACTCCCAGTTGGCGGGAGAGTTATTGCCGAGCCGCTCACGCGCCGGCAGATACGCGAACAGGCCCGCAGTCAATTGTCCGCCGCACCACCGCAGCCTCCTGCACCCCCGGCGGTGACTCCCGCGACTCCGCCGCCTCCCGCCAAGCCGGGGCAGTGGGGCGAGGGGCGTGTTATCGGTGTGTACGGACCGCCTGGCTCGCACGGCCGATCTACGGTTGCGGCTGCGCTGGCACATTTGCTGGGCACAACTGTACCCACCCTGCTTATCGACGCCGACCTGGCCTGCCCTAGCCTGACCACGCGGCTAGGGGTGTTGGAAGACGTCTCTGGTATGGCAGCGATGTCCCGCCGGGCAAACCAGGGTCGGCTCACCCCAGAACTGCTGCGCGATACCGCCGTTGCGGCCGCCGGGTGCGATCTGCTGACCGGGATCGGGCGGGCACGCCGGTTCGCGGAAGTGGCCCCGGTGACCGTCGCCCCGATTATGCGTGCGGCTGCTAGTGCCTACCGGATGGTTGTGGTTGATCTGGCCGCGACGGTGTGGCCGCAGGGTGATAGCTATGAGCAGTTTGCTGTGCAGCCCGCGCATATTCAGCGGGAACTCCTGCAGGCCTGTGACCAGGTGTTGCATGTGTGCAGTGCCGACGCTGACGGGATTCACCGGCTTATCGGGCATGTGGAGGACTACTCGCTGTCTGCCCGGGACCTTATCGTTATTAATGCGATCCGGGCGTCGGTGACCGGGGCGCGTCCGGAGCGGGCGGTGCGCGATGCCCTGGCCCGTTTCACCACCATTGAGCAGGCCATATTCCTGCCCGATGACCGCCGGGCCTGTGATGCCGCGCTCCTTGCGGCCCACCCGGTAAGTGTGGCCGCTCCGCACTCATCATTGACGACGGCGCTGCGAGCGCTGGCGCAGCTGCTCCTCGGGACGCCGCTCACCTCGAGTACGAAAAGGCGCTGGCGGCGCACTGCCGATGGAGTAAGCCGGCAGATGAGCGGGGCTGGTGCGGCGCAGGTGGCAGGATAGAGGTATGCGTTGTTTCATTCCCCTGACTCCCGCCGATCTTCCTGCTGACCAGCCGGCTGCCTTTGCGGCTGGGGCACGGGGCTTCGCAGATACGCCTGCCCTGCAATCAGTCTTGGCGGATTACGACCAGGAGGAGCGGGAGTTCGCTGCGTGCTTGGCGGCTGGGGACTATTCGGCTCTCGCCGTCGCCGCACTCGCGCCAGGGCACGGGGCTCTGGCGGGGGAGGGCCAGACCGTGTACCGCCGCGTCGTGGTCGCCGTGGATGCTCCGGCTACCCCGGTGGCGCAGGCGGAGGTGCCTGGCGAGGTGACCTTGGACGCGCCGGTGCGCTGGCAGCAGGCGGTCGCCATCCTTATCGACGAAGAGGCGGCCGAAACTCTCGTCGCCTCCGCTCATGAGCAGGAATCCCTCGACGCGCTGGAGGATTATGACCTGCTCTGGTTCGACATCACCGAGCGGCACCGTCTGTGTGCCGAGCTCGGGTTTCACTAACGCCTCGGCAGCGCGCACCCGTAGCAAATATGCCGGCGCGCTAGCCCGCGCAGCGACGCTTTAGCCTACGCAGCAGCGGAAGGTGGAGGTCCCGCCCGGGAGTTTGCGCACGTCGATCCGGTCGGCGATCTGTCGTTTCATTTCCTCCACGTGGCTGACCACGCCCACGAGGGTTCCGTCATGGTGGAGCTGGTGGAGGATCTGCATCACCTGGTCGAGGGTTTCTGGGTCAAGCGAGCCGAATCCTTCATCGATAAACAGGGTTTTCATCTCGATACCGCCGGCTTGGGCTCGCACCGTGGTGGCCAGCCCCAGGGCCAAACTGAGAGCGGTGTAAAATGTTTCTCCGCCAGATAAGCTTTTGAGCGGCCGGGCGGCTTCGTTGAAATGGTCGTAGATGTGGATAGCCAGACCGCGTTTATGCTGCCGCCCGGATTCCTTTTCCTGCGACTGGCGCAGCTCGTAACGCCCGGAAGAAATCTTCTGCAAATGCTCGTTAGCCACGTGTAACACGTCGTCGAATAGCGCGAGTACCGCATACGTATCCAGCGTGACGCCACTGTTATTCTTCCCGGTCACCATCGCCGCCAGCGCAATCACGTCACGGTGTTTATCCTGGTATGTTGCCCAACGCGCATAGGCTTTCTCGTACCGCTCGCGCGCCTCACTCAACTCGCTACTACTGCGCTCCGCCACCGCGCTGAGGGACACATACTCCTTGACGCGCTGCTCGGCCTGTTCCCACCGCGTCGTCAAAACCGCGAGATCGGGGGCGGATTGTGCGGCCGCCGCGCGATAATCCGCATTACCGACAATCGCATCCACTTCAGCGCGATTCTTACGGTAGGTCTGCACGGTTGCTTGGGCGGCTTCGCGCTCATGGTCACTCATGACGACGCCCGCAGCCTGCGCACAGGAACTATAACGGCTCGCCTGTAGCGCCGCAGCCGTTTTCTGCCGTTGCTCACCCAACTGGTCCAGCCGGTTCAGCGCCGTTCGGCCGGCCGTGGCCGCTGCCTCGGCGGCACCGAGCTCAGCCCGCACCGATTTCAGCAGCGCAGTTGTCGTCGCGAAGTCACCAAGCTCCTTGGTGACCGCCGCCTGCCACTGTTCGGCTTGCTCCTCTGCCTGTTCTGCCTGCTCACTCAGCGTGGCAGCCATCGCGCGTTCCCGTTCGCAATTCTCGGTCGCATGTGTGTAATCGCGCTGCAGGGTTGCGTGCTCTTTCTCGGTTTCGGTCACCTCCCGCGCGGCCGCTTGGGCTTGCCCTAGCGCCCCTTGGGCCTCGGTCACCGCCTGCTGTGCCGCCTCCACGGTTATATTCCCTGATTTTTCTGCTGCTTCTTGTTGCCGCGCCCGCAGATTCTCTTCCTGGCTCTGCGCAGCGGCGAGGGCCGTATTGGCCTGCTGCAGTGCCGTGTTCGCTGCCTCCACGGCGGCGGCGTCACCTTCATCGGAGGCCCCGGCCGCCGGGTGGGGATGGTCGGTGCTCCCGCATGCGGGGCAGGGCTCACCTGGCTCTAAACTAGCGGCGACGACGCCGGCCGCGTTCGCCAGCCACTGGCGATGGCGCCGGTCGTACTCTTCTTTAGCTGTTTGGGCCGTGGCCACGGTCTGCTGAACTTTACGCTGCTGGGCCTGCCACTGCTCGGCCAACTGGGCGGCCTCTGTGGCGGCTTGCTGGCGCTGCTCACACCCAGCCAGCCGCGACAGACACTCTTCGGTAGTATCGGCGATCGCCTGCGCCGCCTTCATTTTTTGCCCGAGTTCTGTAAGCCGTGCGGGAGTCTGCTCGATAATGCGCTGGTATTTTTCCGCAGTCTGGTGGTGCTCAGCGGCCGTCAGACGCAGTTTTTCGGCGCGTTTACGTTCTTTGCGGACGTCGCGGGCACGCTCGTCGATCTGTTCGGCCCGCGCCTGCTGCTTCGTCAGCGCCTCCGTCTGCGCGGTATAACGTGCCAGCTCAGTTTCGAGCGCTTCACGGATAGCACCGGTGCCCTCCCACTGCAGCAGGGCATCGGCCCCGGCTGCCGCGTGCCAGCTGCTATCACCAGCGTCTAGCGACTCACGCGCAGCATCGCCCGCCGATGGCTTGTCGATATCGGTGGCTTGGCCGCCGCGGGCATCAACGCCGGTCGCGGTGAGCGCCGTCGTCAACGCTAGGGCAGCCTCCTGTAATTCCTTGGCTTTCCCACTTACGCTCACTGCGTCGACCTGTTCGCCCAGGCGAGCCTCCAGGGCGGTAATCTCCGCCTTCTCGCGGTCCAGCATCTCGGCGCGCTCCCGGGCGGCAGCGTACTCCTGCTGGAGTTTTGCCACGTCTCGCCCGGCCTGCACATGGCCGGCGGCGTCCTTCTCCTGTTGTTCGGCCTCGCCTAGCAGGCGGCGCAGCTCCGCAGCCAGGTCTGCGCGGGCGCTGATCTGGGTTTGCAGCCGGCCGGGCCAGGGAGACTCCGGGCCCATATCGGTACTCGTCAGCTCCTTCGGCACTGCCATGCGCACCGGCAGGAAGGGGACGGTTTCGCGGTAGAGCTGCTCAGGTACGGTGCCGGCCTGCCGGAGGGCATTGCCTAATTCCTGGAGCGCAGCGGCTTCGGCCTTATCAGTGGCGGCGGTGGCCGAACGTGCCTGTTCGGCCAGATAGTTCTGCACTCGCAAATACACGTGTGTGCCGCATAGCTCCCGCAAAATCTCCGTGCGGTCTTCCGGTGCAGCGGTGAGGAACTCGGCGAAGGCGCCCTGAGGCAGCATCATCGTCTGGGTGAACTGTACGCGGCTGAACCCGATAATTGAGCGGATTTCCCGATTCGCTTCGGCCACCTGGGTGGCGACTGGCTCCCAGGTGAGAGGATCGTCGAGGTCTTCCCCGACGGCGCGGTGGAGCACACAGGTGGAGTTGACCGTCGTCGTGCCGGAGCCGCGTTTCTTTACTCGTTCAAATTGGGGTGAACGGATGATGCGGTAAATCCCGGAGTCCACCTCAAAGACAAGTTCCACTTCCGGCGTCGTATCCGGGGCCGCCTGGCAGTGCAGGCGCTCCTTCGAAGCACTGTCGACGCCGGTATCCGAGGCCCCGTACAGTGCAAACACGATGGCATCGAGGAGGGTGGATTTGCCGGCCCCGGTGGGGCCGGACAGCAAGAACAACCCACTGGCCGCAAAATCGTCAAAGTCGATCCGGTGCCGGTGCGCGTACGGCCCGACGGCGGTCAGCTGGAGCGTTATGAGCCTCATGACGCTACCCCCGTATTAGCCGCCTCCGCATTGGCTGCCTCCCAAGCTTGCTGCAGTAGCTGCACCATCGCCGGGCTGGCCTGCTGGCCGCTAACATTCTGGACGAACTGCTCGAGCACTTCCAGGCCGTCTTGGCCGCGCACGTGCGGGAGCGTTGGAGTGACCGGGAGTCCCTCGGGGTCACGGTCCAGGAGTTTCAGCCCGCCAAAACGCTGAGCCAAGCGGTGCCAGGCGCGCGGGGGAGGGAGCGGATCAGTCAGCGTTACCCGCACCCAGGCGTGGGCGGGGGTGTTTTCGGCTAGTACATCGTCGATCCGCCCGCGCAGCTGCACCAGCGGATGCAGCACTGGCGCTGCGATGAGCTCTACCTTCACCTCACTGTTAGCGGTCAGTTGCACAATCGATGTCGATTTCTCATCCCGGGTTTCACTGAAAGAAAAGGCGATGGGGGAGCCGGAATACCGGGTGCGGCTGGCCGCGCCGGTGACGTCCTGCGGGCGGTGCAGATGCCCGAGCGCCACATAGTCAGCGCCGAGCGGGTCGAAGGTATCGGCGGCAATACAGTCCACCCCGCCCACACGAATATCGCGTTCGGAGTCGGCAGCACGCGCCCCCTGGATAAACGTGTGCGCAGCCACCATGACGCGATCTGCGCCTTCGGTGCGGGCCTGTTCCACCCGCGGCTGTAGATAGGCGACCGCTGCATCCATAACAGCTTGATGTGATCGGGCTGGCGGCTCACCCAACAGTAACGACAGTTCCCGCTGCGCATTATCAACCGAGAGGTACGGCAGGGCAAAGACGGCGGTGCGTACGCCGTCGGCGTTGAGGATTACCGGTCTGGCGGCGTCGCGCACGCTGGTGCGCAAATGAAGCTGCGCAATGGTGAGCCCTCGGAAGAAACCCAGCCGGGTGGCCGAGTCGTGATTACCGGCAGTGAGAATAACGTGGGTGCGGTCGGTTAAATCACGAATCACCCCGTGCAATAGTTCTACCGACTCTACCGGCGGGATTGCCCGATCATACACATCTCCGGAGACCAGCACGGCAGCCGGTTGGGTGCGGTCTACCAGCTCCAGTAAATGCGCGAAGTAATGCTGGTGGGCGGCTTTGAGGTCGCTCCCGTGGAAGGTGCGGCCAATATGCCAGTCGGAGGTGTGGATGATCCGCATAATCCGCTATCCGTCAGTAGGCTCGGCCAGCAGGTCCAACACCGCCGAGTGCAGATGCCCGTTCGTGGCTACGGCATTCCCACTCCATGGGCCATCGCGCCCGTCTAGTCCCGTAAACCGGCCCCCGGCTTCCTGCACAATCGGCACCAGTGCGGCCATATCGTATAGTTCCAGTTCCGGCTCACAGGCAATATCCACTACGCCCTCAGCTACGAGCATGTAGGACCAGAAATCACCGTAGCCGCGGGTGCGCCACACCTGCTGGGATAGGCCAAAGAATCCGCGTAGGCGTTCGTGTTTAGCCCACCCGTGGAGGGAGGAGAAGGACAGCGAGGCTTCACTGAGCTGGTCCACCCCGGATACCTGCAACCGCCGCGCATTGGATAGTGCCCGGCCGGTGAATGCCCCATGCCCCTGGGCTGCCCACCAGCGTCGGCTCAACTCGGGGGCTGAAACCACGCCCACCACCATCTGCCCGTCAACCTCTAGCCCGATGAGAGTGGCCCATACGGGCACACCACGCACAAAATTCGCAGTTCCGTCAATCGGGTCGATAATCCACCGCCGCCCGGAGCTGCCTTCACTGCCGTATTCCTCACCGAATACGGCATCTGCGGGACGTACCCGGCGGAGCTGTTCGCGGATAACCTCTTCGGCAGTCCGGTCGGCATTAGTGACGTGGCTGGAGTCGGGTTTTTGTTCAACCGTGAAGTCCCGTTCCCGGAAGAATGTGGACGTCACGGAATCCACCTGGGCCGCCAGGTAGTGAGCTAAGCGCAAGTCGTTGAGGAAATCCTGAGCCATACCCCCAGGCTATCGACTACCTCCGACATTGTCCCGAGCTGCCAGCAAACGGCGGAAACTCGCCACCCGAATTGCCTGCCCTTTAGCAGCATCGAGGGCGCACCCGGGGGCGTCCCCCAGATGACTACATGAGCGCGGGCAATCCGTGGCCACCTCGGCTAAATCAGGGAAGGCGCGCAGGACGTCGTCGGGCTCCACATGTGCCAACCCGAACCCGCGCACTCCGGGGGTGTCAATAATGATGCCGCCGCCCGGTAAATCGAAGGCAATCGCAGACGTCGTGGTGTGCCGCCCCCGCCCGGTTACCTCATTAACGTGCCCGGTGCGCAGCTGAGCGTCGGGGACGAGGGTATTAACCAGCGTGGATTTACCGACGCCGGAATGCCCTACCAAAACCGTGCGATGCCCGGCCAGGAGAGCGCTGACTTCCGCCGTGGACGCAAGTGCGCCGTCGTCGGAAATCTGGGTGGTGACCACGGTGACGTCGAGGGGTTCGTAGTGGGCCCGCACCGCGCTATCGTCGCTCAAATCCGCTTTGGTCAGGCACAGGATGGGGCGCATACCGGCGTCGTATGCGGCTACGAGGCAGCGGTCGATCATACCGATCCGCGGGGGTGGGTCGGCCAGGGCGGTCACGATGAGGAGCTGGTCCGCATTGGCCACCATCACGCGCTCGTGGCCGCTGAGGTCGCCGTCCTCCGCGCTGCGCCGCAGGGCCGTAGCTCGCTCATCGACCTCCACAATCCGCGCCAGGGTGTCTTTCTTCCCGGACAAATCTCCGGTGAGGGCCACTCGATCACCGATGACGACGCCGCCGCGCGGGATGGTGCGCGCCTTGACGGCCGTCACCGCGGTGCCGTCATCACAGTCCACCAGGTAACGCCCGCGCAACACCTGGGCTACGGTGCCGCGGGGTGCTCCGGAGTAGTCAGGGCGTCGCTTGGTACGCGGACGTGATCCGCGGCCGGGACGAACCCGAACCCGCGGATCATCGGTACCAATATCTCGCCGGCGCGACATTTAATCTTCGGTGTAGCGAGCTTTCATACGTGCCTTGGCATCGCGGATTTCAGCGCGATGCTCGCGGTAGTTACCCCAGCGCCAAGCCAGGGAGGGGCGCCCGCCACGATCTTGGGCCGCATACAGCAGCCCGCCGGCCAGCGCGCCACCCTTGAGCAGCGCGGAAGTGGACTCCTTGCGCTCTTCCTTGGAGCGGGCCTGCCACACCGGGTTATTGAGAACCACCAGCGGCAGGTTCAACGCAGCCAGGGTCAGGGCAGCGGTGCGCGGCTTACGGCCGGTGGCCAGGCACAGGCCGGCAATCGCGGAGGCCCCACCGAGCGCGCGCGCGAGCAGCTGAGCATCGGAGGTGAGAACGGGGGGCAGGCCCATCTTGGCGAGGACTGGTTCCAGCACCTCAAACCGTTCGGCGTGTTTTTCGGGTTTACGGACCGCGTCAATACCTTCAGCAATGAAGGGAGCGGCGAGCAGGGGGCGTGCGAGCAGCGTGATCATCATGGCACCAGTCTGCCACGCTTCGCGGCTCCCCGCGCGCTACCCTGGGAATTAATGGAAACTACCGTGCAGGAACAGGCGCAGCAGGAGCGCTTTGTCGATGAAGCCCTGCCCTATCTTGACCGCCTCTATGGGGCGGCGCTACGTATGACGCGCAACCCGGCCGACGCCGAGGACCTCGTGCAGGACACTTTCGCGCGCGCCTACGAGAAGTTCCACCAGTACAAGCCCGGCACCAATCTGAAGGCCTGGCTGTACCGGATCATGACGAACCTGTATATCAATCAGTATCGGCGGGCCCAGCGCCGTCCCCAAGAAGTAGAGGGCGACGGCGTCGAAGATTGGCAGATGGGGGAGGTGGCCCACTACGAACCGGCCGGTCTGCGCTCGGCGGAAGCGGAAGCCTTGGACCGTATTCCCAATGCGGATGTGCAACAGGCCCTCATGGACCTGCCGGAGGATCGACGTCTGGCTGTGTATCTGGCCGATGTGGAAGGTTTTGCCTACAAAGAGATTGCCGAGATTATGGACTGCCCCGTAGGAACGGTGATGTCTCGTCTACACCGTGGGCGCGCCCAACTGCGCGAATCGCTCGCGGACTATGCCCGCCAGCAAGGTATGACGGTGGAAGAGGTGACCAGTGAGCGATAACTGTCGCTGTGAAGAAGTGCGCCGGCGGATGTACGAACTGCTGGACTCCGAACTGGAGCGAGATCTCCTCGCGCGCCTACAAGCCCACGTTGATGCCTGCCCCGAGTGCCTGGAGATTGCCGACGTCGAAGCCCATATTCGCCGTGCCCTGCGCCGTTCCTGCGCCCAGGAAGCCCCAGCCGCTTTGCGCGCTCGCGTGCTGCGAATCACCGTGGAACGGCACACCTATTACGGTTAGGCCCCAATCCCGGTTAGGGCGGGCCTGCCGAGATGTGGCACAATAGGCGCGGACCAATAGCAAAGGAGGACCATCATGTCGAAGCGTGGTCGTAAGCGTAAGGACCGTCGTAAGAACAAGGCGAATCACGGCAAGCGTCCCAACGCCTAAGCAGCATCCGGCAGGCTCACGAGCCTGCCGGATTTTTTGTCCCCGTGGATATGGGGGTATAGAGGGTTATAACCCATGCCTGGTTGCTCTTATTTTGGCTTTGCCCGTGACCCTGGGGACTACCCGCGGGGCACAGGAATCCAGAGCCTATCGTCGAACTCCACCACAAGGTCCACCTCCGCGCCGTGGCTGGTGCGCCAGCGCCCCAGCGTGACGGGTTCATCCAGCCACGACACCTGCTTGCGCCGCGATATAACGAGCGCAGCAAGACACCTCGAGGTCATCGGGGCGCCGCGGCGATCCCCTGGATCCGTAAGACCCTGCGCACAGGAGCGGCACTACTCACCGAGCGTCAATACCATCGGCTGCGTTCGGGATTCAGCGGTGACATGCATGTCGAGGTTGAAGCCACCCAGGGTATCTACCAGCGCATCATCACTGCCTGCTGTCACCCATCCAAACACACCGGGGGAGCGATCATGCGCGCCACGATTGCTGATCTCAACGACGGAATTCCCTCGTCGTTGATCGAACTACGAAGCCTCGGCTGCACCCTGGCGCGACGAGCCAGCGGCATCCTGGCCTACTTCGACCACCCCGCACCAGCAACGGCTCAACCGAGGCCATCAACGGCCGACTCGAACAACTCCGAGGCACCGCACCAGGCTTCCGAAACCTAGCCAACTACATCATCCGAGCAGTCCTCGACACCGGAGGATTCAGACAACACCTACGCCGCATTTTACGATGAGCCGGCAAAAAGAGAACTGTTCGTCCGCTAAAACCGTTAAAGACTAGATCCGAAAAAAACCGGGGCTATGTTTATTTGCTCTCAATGCCAGTTTTGGGTTAATTGTCTGTAAGAGCAAATACGTAGTTTGCATGATTCACAGGATTACCTTCAGTAGTCCGATCCCAACCATTAGCATTAGGGTACTGGATTGTTACGGTTACATATTGTGATGTTTCCGTGACAGGAACGACTAGCTCTAACCCTGAATTAACCCTCTTCCAATCAGCCCGAAATTGTTCTCCATACTCCAGATAGGTGCATCCTCCAGAGTCGACGGTCTCGGTGTTATTAATCGTTTCACATTGTCGAACCAAGGTGTGATAAGGAGCTACAGTTTCATTCATTCGGATCAATAACTTATCGGCCCCTTCCGTGCGTTTCACGCTCCGAATACCTTCGCTGGTTGGAGGCGCATCAGCCGTGCGCAACTGCCCCCTAGATACCCAGTAAAACTCAATAGGAGATAATAAGCTTCCACTAACCAACAGTTCTGGGGGATCCTTAGGACCTTCGCTTACCTGACGCAGTTCCGCAGAAGTCGCCTCTTCCTCTGGAGGCTTGTTTTCCTCTACACTACATGACGTGAGCGTAAACATAGTAGCGACCGTTATGTAAAGTGCACGTAGCCTAATCAACACGTAAACCTGCCAACTTTATCCCCACCATTAGCCGTTGTGGCGTAGTACCTCTTTCCACCCTCCAGCGTATAATGGCTTGAAAATCCCCAGTAAGTGTATGTGCCCGTCCCACTGTAAGTCCAATGAGGATGCGCATCATAGCTAGTGTACTTATTTGACGTGGTTGAACTATCGCTTGCAAGCGCCTGATATCCGTACCACCTCTCCCGGTACAACGTGGTTACAGTCTTGAGTTGCTGAACATTCCACTTACATTTGATGCGCCCGTGGACTGATGCCGTTCTCCCACTCTTGTGAGGAAAACTAGTACTAGCGATACACTTAGCCGGAGAATAAATTTTCCGCGTGGGAACCCGTGCTGCTGTAGGTGAAACAGAGTCATCTCTAGTGGCAGACAAATCTGGCGTTTCTAAAGCAGTTTCTCCTGATGCAACTTCAATTAGCTCACTAACCGGCGCAATCGTATCATCGTCGTTGAAAGGCTTAACGGTTTCTTTTGTTATTCCTGAAATACCTATCGTTGTTGGCAATGCGACTACAAGGATAGGTTTTGATAGAAACATTTCTTGCTCCTTTGCAGAATGTTAGTGCTGACTGGATGCACGTTAACACGAAGAGCGTTATTAGGTCAAGAGACAAATCTAGATCCTTATCAATTCTACCAAATGAGTGTTAGACGCAAGGCTAGTTATTGGTCAATGCACTGTTTGAACCAGAGTTTTGTGCGCGGTGAGCCGCGCCCACTGAGGAGCCGACACCCAGTAGAGATCGGAAGGTTCCTCCTTGACTTCGGCCTCGTCATAGATGTTGCGCACATGTTGAATGGCGTTTTGGCGCGTAGGCCGGAGCGGCTCTGCCATCTGCTGCCGGGTCAACCACACCGTCTCTCCGCAGAGGTGCGCATCAATGCGAGCCCCGCCATCAGCCGCGTGGTAGATCAGTACCTTCCCGGCATCATCGCCAGACTGATCGACCACATTTGAGGACATGACTACCTCCCTTGCTTAACTAGCTCCGCAATACCTCAGTGCGCATAGCGATTGGGGCATCGCCACCCGATTGAATACCAGTGTTATGGGACACGTCCGAGATTTTCGGATCTACTCTCGCGTGAACACAACAGCATAACTACCTCGTAGCCGGGCACCGTGCCGGGTGTACCGCCAGCTCCCAACCGCCTTACGGCTCACCGACACGGCTAATAGGAAAGAAGCTGACCTGCAACGTTTTTCTGGAACTGCCCCGAGCAGCATACGGGCCTAGAACCCCAACGTCATTGATTGGCCGGAGCCCCCATCGATCGGCTTTTGTTATAGCGGTGGGCCTGCCCTGATTGGGGGCGGGCCCACCGCTATAAAAAATATGCGACGAGGGTGAACTCCAGGAGGAGGCAACCTGTCAGGATTTCTTGCAGGTTCGCTTAGAGGGCAGACGCGACCCCCAAGAAGTTGTCGTCGAATAATTCGTATGCAATCGGTTGCGGCCTGATTCCATCAGTCCGATACCCCCGCACCCCCCATGGCGAACCGTAGTCAACGCTGAGTATATCGTGCATTTCGACCACGTCTGTGGCGGTGATAGGGCGGTCTCCACAGAACGTCATGTGCTTACCGTTGATTAAGTTAGGCTAACCTGATATCTTGACGTCGATATTTGTTGCTGCCTAGGTGTGTGGTGTCACGCCAGCTGCTGCACATCGCTTCGACCGAAAGGCTCATGTCTACTGTGAAGGCATTCAAGACTATCGCCCTACTCTTGGGGTTCGTGTTCTCTCTTGCAGCTTGTCAATCTTCGTCCCCCAACCCGGCAGCGGAAATGTCTGACAATGGTGCGGTTACCTTTACCCACCCCGTGATCCCGGACCTCACCATCGAGTTCGACAAAAAACCCACCACCATCGTCACCGATTACTACACCGCAGCTGCGCTATCTGTTTATGGCATCAAACCTGCGGGCGTCTTTGGTTTCAGCAAGGATGAGTCCTTCATCAAGGACAACGTAGACCTTGATGGAGTGCCGGAAGTGGGCCAGGGCGGGGAAATCAACCTGGAAAAGCTAGCTGAAATCAAGCCCGACGTCATCATTGGTTATGGTAAGAAGGATGGCTCGTCGTGGTTCAAACCCGACGTCAACGCCAAGATGGTGAAGGTAGCGCCGTTTATCC
>JAEWHO010000082.1 GCA_023387755.1 Actinomycetes bacterium
CAACGAGCGCCTCCACCAAGCCCTGGGATATGCCACCCCTGAGGAGGTCATCGCCAGCTACAATCAACACCGGGCAGCCGAGCTGACCCCCATATAAGAAGCGGAACAAAACCCAGTACGCTTCACTATAGCAGCCACCATTTTCACGAACTCACACCCCGACTATCCCGCGTGATCACGCGCAAAACCCGGCCTCACAGCAACACAAAATGACCGCCCTGCAAGTTCACCCAAACCAACTCACACCCCGACTATCCCGCATAATCACGCACAAAACCCGACCCAAGAGCAACACCACATGACCTATAACCCCGTATCCGCCGCACCTGTGCGCGCTGCCGCAGGGCATAAAAAACCCGCGCTCTAGGCGCGGGTTGGAGCTGGCCGGTTATCGCCGACGGTTATCCCAGCGATCTTCCTGCCGTTGCATGAAAGTACTTGATGCTTTCTGCTGGGGTTTGGCTGGTTTGCTCTTCGCTACCGGGGTACCGAGGGCCCATAGCACCCCTACGAGCATGACCACGAAGCCGAGAATGCCCAGCCAGATATGGCCGGTGGCGACGCCACCTACTAGACCGGTCAAACCGAGGATGAGCCCAAGGATGCCGAGTGAGACACGGCGGATATCTAAACTGCGGTTGGAGCGCAACGATTGGGCGAGTTTAGGATCATCAGCACGCAGATGCTCCTCCATCTCTGCCAGTACTCGCCGCTCATATTCTGAAAGTGCCATCGCATCCTCCTTGGCACACTTCCGCCACTACATCCGTCAGCGTGGGGTGGGTGTATCCCAGGATAGTTCTTTTCGTCCCCGAATGGGAATCGGAAACCAAAAAATCGGGACCTCACACTAGCCGTGCAGGTTTGATCACGCCCTCGCCGAATCGTTTGGCTACCGCATCTGCTGCCGTTTCCGCAGCGCGGGAACGGCCGTCGTCGTCAAGGGCCAACTGCACTCCCCCAGCGCGCGGCCGCAACCCCTCTACCCGGGTGCCCACCAACCGTACTCCCCCGGCCGGAACGGTGATCTTGTCAAACAAAGCGAGGGCGGTGGCAGCGATCTGCCCGCCTACATCGGTCGGCTGGGCCAGCGACCGCGAGCGCGTGATCGTGCTGAAGTCGGCAAAGCGCACTTTGATGACGACGGTGGAACCTACGAGTCCAGCCTGGCGCAGCCGTCGAGCAGTGGCGTGAGACTGCGCCAGGATACGGTTCCCGATTTCTGCGCGGTCGTGCAGATTGGTGGAGAAGGTCTCTTCGGTGCCCTGAGATTTTTCCTGCCGGTGCGGGTGGATGCCGCGTACCTCTTCCCCGGCCACGAGTCGGCGCAGATGGAGAGCTTGGGCTTGCCCGAGCCATTGCGCGAGGCGCTGAGGGGGAATCTCGCTGATATCGCCGGCACGTTCCAGGCCGTAGCGGGCGGCGCGTTCTTGGCTGCGCTGGCCCACTCCCGGCAAGGCTGCAAAGGGCAGGGTACGCATGAATTCCTCTGTCGCAGCAGCGGGAATCACCATAAGCCCGTCGGGTTTGGCAAAGGAGGACGCAAGCTTGGCGACGTGGGTGACGGCCGCGACCCCCACTGAGGCTGGCACTCCCACCCGGGAGGCAACTTCGCGACGGATCCAGCGCGCGATATCGGTGGGCCTCCCCATCCGGCGCAGGGATCCGCGCACATCAAGGAAGGCCTCGTCGATCGAAACCTGCTCCATATCGGGGGTGACTTCCGCGAGAATGGCCATCACCTGGGCTGAGACGCGAGCGTACTCGCCTTTGCGATTAGGGACGACGACGGCGCTGGGGCATAAGCGGCGGGCCTGCCCCATCGGCATGGCCGCATGGACGCCGTAGGCGCGGGCTTCGTAGGTTGCGGAGGTCACTACGCCGCGCTGGTCGCTGCCGCCGACGATGAGCGGCTTGCCACGCAGTTCGGGCCGGTGGAGGAGTTCAACCGAGGCAAAGAAACAATCCATATCCACGTGCAGTACTGTGCAGCCGGTATCATCACTGCCCCAGTCGCGGGCGATATGGGGGCGGGGTCCGCGTGACATGGGTCCTCTCTATGCTCAGGTTCTACCTCTAGGCTATTCCTATGGGCACATTTTCTTCCCCCTTCCCACCCGGTGTGCTGGCCACCAGTACCGGAACGATGTCTTTTGAGCCGGTGTCCGCTAGGGCTGCCCTGGTGCTTTTGGATGGCATGGAATCCTCATTCGTCGATCTCGATGATCCGGGGCACCTCGAATTCGAATATATGCAGCAGTTTGATGCCGCCGTGCACTCGGTCTGGGGGGACGGACCCGTGCGGGCGCTCCATCTGGGAGGTGCAGCCTGTTCATTGGCGCGCGCGTGGGCTCACACCCGGCCGGGTAGTCGGCAAATTGTGGTGGAATGGGATGCTCTCATAGCAGAGTTAGCCCGGGAGTTTTGCGATATTCCACGCTCACCGCAGGTACGTATCCGGGTGGCGGAGGCGCGCGCCAGCTTGGAGGGGTTCCCAGCGGGGCGCTTTGACGTCGTCGTGCGGGATACCTTCGCAGGCGGACAGGTGCCCGATCACTTGCGCACCGTCCAGGTGGCGCGCACAGCGCGACAGGTTGTGAGCGACGGTGGTCTGTACTGCGTGAACCTCACCGATCACCCACCACTGACGTTGGCCCGGCAAGAAGTGGCGACCCTGGCAACGTGCTTCCCGTACTTAGCACTCATTGCAGACCCGGCCATTTTGCGGGGCCGACGCTACGGGAATCTGGTCATTATCGCGACTTCTCGGCCGTTCGACGAGGCCGATCTGATTCGCCGCTGCCGGGCTTTGCCACTGCCGGTGAGGGTTGTGCTGGGCCAGGAATTAGAGTCCTTTGCCGGCACCAGCGCCATCCTGCATGACCCCCTCCCGTGAAACGCCTCCGGTACGCGCCACCGTGCCGACTACTGTTCGGGCCACAGCCGCTCTACTCTACGCCGGGTGCGCTCCCGGGGCAGTGGGGTGGCTAGCACCTGTCGTACGATCTGTGGCACGGTCAGTGGGTAGATGCCGGTACGTGCCAAATGTCGGCGCAGCAGATGCCGGGAGATAAGAATCCCGATCAGACCCACCACAGCCAACGGGATCATCACCGCCAGGGCCGCAGAGAAATCCGCCATGGCGTAGTGATGATCGGGGGCTCGGCGGTCCAGGATCACGCCGACAAGCTGCAAGGCCGCAATCGAGGAGATGAACCCGCCGGTGTTGACGAATCCGGAGCCGGTCCCAAATGTCCGTGGGGGCAGGCTAGTACGGGCGAAGTCGAAGGCGATGGACGATCCCGACCCGGAGAAAGCAAGGACAATGACGAGCAGTGCCCACAGTGCGATGGGGCGCGGCCCCACCGGTACCAGCAGTAGCAGCCATGTGGCCGCCGTCAGTGCCGCAATTCCGAGTACAAACAGTGCTCGTTGTTGGGGATGGCGCACCAACACCGCGGCGATTGTGGGACCGGCGATGAATCCGGCCAGTGAGTTTAACGACAACAGGGCGGCCGCCGTCGTCGTGGAAAACCCCTGCCCCTGGGTGAGGATCGGCATGCCCCACAACACTATGAAAACGTTAGTGGGGAATAACAGCGTGAAATGAGTGAAAAATGCTAGCCAACAGCCCGGGTGACGTACCACCGTACCGAGGGCCGCGCGCACCAGCTGCGGGGTGGGGCGAGTTTCCGCGGGAGTGGGAGTATCGCGGATCGCCAGCCCGGCCACAATCGCGACGACGACGCCGCTGGCAGCCAGGAAAAGGAAGGCTGCCGGCCATCCGTGCGCGCCGAGGATCGCCAGGAATGGGACCGCAGAGATGATCGGGCCGAGTTGTCCGAGCAGTCCGGTCAGCTGGGTCATAAGAGGTACGCGGCGAGCCGGAAACCAGGCGGGTACTAGACGTACGACCGACACGAATGCAGTGGCGTCCCCCAAGCCCACCAAAATGCGCGCTAATAGCGCCCACACGTAGGTCGGCGCGAAGGCAACTGCGAGCTGACCGAGGGCGAGCAGAACTGCGCCCCAACTGAGCATCCGGCGGGGCCCGAGCCGGTCCAGGAGAATCCCGACCGGGATTTGCGCTAACGCATAGACGGCCATGTGGATAACAACGAAACTGGCCAATTGGGATGCTGAAATACCGAACCGCTCAGTAGCAGCGATCCCAGCTACGCCAAAGGAAGTGCGCCCCGCAATGGCAATAATGTAGGTGACGACGCCAGCGCCCCACACCAGATATGCCGGAGGCTGCCGACGCGTTCCGGTGGAGCGAGATATTGAGAGCACCCATCTATCGTGCCACGGGTTGGGGCGCTACTGAGCGGAGGAATCACCAGGTGGATCAGCGTGGCGATGATGGCGCATGAGATCAGCGAGAAATGCCTCCGCCGCTGCGCCGATCTCGTCGGCGCTGGGAAGATCCCCGAGGTTATGAAGTTGATTTTCCTCGCCTAGCTTCTCGTCATAGCCTTCCTCTAAAAGACGCAGGGCGTGCGCGAGATTCTCGTCCTGCGCAACCTGGGCAGCAATATCACCTTCCGCTTGGGCGTGAGCAGCTTCTAGGTCCCCCAGCGGCAGGGCCAGTCCGCTACGGGCAGAAATGCGGCGTACCAGCTCCGAGCCGGCCTGGGGATACCAGCCATTTTGGGCATAGAAGGGAACCCCGGCGGTAAAACCAACGGACGGCACGCCAGCAGCGCCGATCTTAAACTCCAGGGTTGCGCTCATCGAAGCTGGCCACCGGTGGGCCTGCTCCGCGTCCTGATCGGAGGGAATATCGTCGGTATTACCGTGTTCTAACACGTGAACGGGTCGAGTGTGAGGAATGGTCATCGCCACCGCGCGGCACCCGATTGCGAGCGGAGTCTCAATGGCCGCCATAATCCCGGCGATGCTGCTTGAAAAATGCTCCCAGTTCAGGTCTGGTTCAGGCCCGTGCAAAAGTAGGAAATCGTGCCCCTCATCATCGCGCACCTGGTCGATGCCAATCTCGATCGGCTCGTAGTCGACATAGGTGTGCCCAACTAGGCTGATGGCTGGCCGGTTAGCCGAATAAAGCACGTAATCATCGGGATGGAATGTTATCAGCCGCTCATGCTGCAGGGTGTCGAGCAGGTGGGTGGTGAGCAACTTACAGGCCTGCCCTGAATCATGGGGGCCGGTGAGGGCATGGACGAATACGCAACCATGCGGGAGCGGGCTGCGCACGATGAGGCCCTCTTCTTCCCGGGGGTACTCAACCTGCCGCTTGGCATGCCTACCTGCGCGTGTACGCCTTGGCAGGCTGGAATGATCGGCGTGATTAGGCTGCGCACGATCTGGGTCCTGCCCCAAACTGTCGGACATCATCCACCTCCTGACATGACATTATCTCATCCCTCCTCCCCGCGCCTGAGCGAGCCGGAATCCATCAACTACTAGCGTCACCTCTGGGCGTGCGAGATAATGGATAGCCGCCGACCGAATGTGGAAGTGAGCTATGACGGACGAGTCCCGCCGCGAACTGCGCGAAATTGAACGCGAACAAAAAGTCGTCTCTCGCATCTATGCGCGTCTGGATGCGCTGCGATCTCACTACCGTAGCCAACTCGCTTCTGTGCGGCGCGCCGGAGCGAGCGAAAATCCGCAGACGATGCGGGAACGCGACACCTTTGCCACCCATTATGAGGACGCCTTAGCGCGGCTGGAAAATGTGGAGAATCGGCTGGTTTTCGGGCGCGTCGACCTACGCGATGATACCCGCCTGTATGTGGGCCGGATCGGTATCTCAGATGAGCGCCGCCAACAGATACTGATGGATTGGCGTGCCCCCCAAGCCCGGCCTTTCTACCAAGCCACCGCTTTGCACCCCGGAGAGGTCGTTCGCCGCCGCCACATCACCACCTCGGGGCGGGAAGTGGTGGACCTAGAAGACGACCTGCTCAATGCTGCCGAAGCCGGGCCAGAACTTGCCGCCACGCTAACCGGGGAAGGCGCCCTGATGGCCTCTCTTAATGCGGCTCGAGACGGGCATATGAGCGATATTGTCGCAACCATTCAGGCCGAACAGGACGCGATTATTCGCGATGATCCGGAAGGGATCTTGGTCGTGCAGGGGGGACCGGGAACCGGGAAGACCGCCGTCGCCCTCCACCGCGCCGCCTATCTGCTCTATGCCCACCGCGAGCGCCTGGAGCGAACCGGCGTGCTGGTGATCGGACCCTCGCCTACCTTCCTGGACTATATCGATCAAGTACTCCCCTCGCTGGGAGAAAATGACGTCGTCTGCCTGACGATGGGCACCCTACTGCCCGACGTCAACGCCCAGGTCCACGACCGCGCCGATATTGCCGATGTCAAGGGAAATCTTTATATGGCGCGCCTAGTGGAGCGGGCTGTGCGGGGGCTGCAGCGAGTCCCTGACGAGGATCAGGGCCTCACTATCGAGGGAACGACTATCACGCTCACCCCGGCCGACGTGCGCTCCGCGATCGAACAGGCCCGCCGCACCGGTAAGCCGCATAATGAGGCCCGCGTGGCCTTCGTCCTGCCACTACTAGAAACGCTGGTTAAACGCTACGCCATCGCCCGCGGTATGGATCCGCAGGAGGATTTTGCGTTGCTATATGAAGATGTGCGGCAAGCCCGCGATGTGCGAGTGGCATTGAATCTGGCATGGATGCCAACCACTCCCCAGGGGCTATTGGAAAGGCTCTATGCCAACCGCGTCATCCTGGATGAATACGCCGTCGAATTCGATGAGCGGGAACGCGAGCTGCTCTACCGTCGGCGGGGCAGTGCGTGGACGGTCGAAGACGTCCCCATCCTGGATGAGTTGGCGGAACTGCTCGGCTACCACGAAGCTGCCGAGGCACGGCAAGCGCGGATTCAGGCACGACGGGAGCAAGAAGCGGCAATCGACTTCGCCCAACGCACCATCGATGGGCAAGGCGTCGGCGGCGGAATCGTCACCGCACAGATGCTCGCCTCACGCTTCACGGATTCTGGGCCGGCACGCACCGTTGCTGAACGTGCCGTATCTGATCGCACCTGGACCTACGGTCATATCGTTGTCGATGAGGCGCAGGAGCTCTCCCCCATGGCGTGGCGGTCTTTACTGCGCCGCTGCCCCAGTCGCTCGATTACCGCCGTCGGGGATTTAGCCCAGCGGTCCACGGCGGCCCCGGCAGCCAGCTGGCGCGCAACGATGGGTAAAGCGGGGCGTGAGCATGTACGCCAAGCGGCCCTCACGATTTCCTACCGCACCCCGGCCACGATTCTCGACGCCGCTACCCGGGTACTGAATGCTTATGCGCCGGGCGACTATATCCCGGTAACGGCGGCACGCGACCTACCCGGTTCGCTAGTGGATACCGAGGGAACCTGGCAGCAGATCATCGTGTCGGTTGTAGCTGAGGAGTTACGGCATATGGGCCCAGGGCGTTTGGCCGTTATCACCCCACATGCCTTCCACGAGGAAGCAGCTGAGCTGATCGCGCCGCAACTGGGTGCCTCTATGACAGGCGGGTCAGCGGGTCGGTTGCGCGCTCCCTTGGTAGTCTTGACGCCCACGGAGGCGAAGGGGTTGGAGTTCGACGTCGTGGTGCTGGTCGAACCCCAGGCGATTGCCGATGAGGCGGCCGGCGATATCTATGTGGCGATGACGCGGCCCACTCGCCGCCTGCATGCGGTTCACAGCGGGCTACCAGCTGGCTGGTTCCCCGCAGATTAGCCCGCTGGTAGGGGGAATACCACAGTTAAGAGCGCGCGAACCTACGGTAGCGTAGGTAGACTGATGGCAGCCCTCATTCCCGTTCTCGGAGCTGTCATGATTCCTGATACCACCGCTCGTGGTCGTGCCCGTTACGCTGCCAAGGTAACACCGGAAATCGCTGTCCCAAACACCACTATGTGGGACCTACTCGACCGGGCTCGACGAGACTTCCCAGACCGTATCGCCATGGATTTTCTGGGCCGGAAAACCTCCTATACCAAGTTTGCGGACCGGGTGGATCGTGCCGCAGCACTATTAGCGAATATGGGCGTTCGCCGCGGCGACGTCGTCGCACTGGTGATGCCGAACTGCCCACAGCACGTGATTGCGGCCTTCGCTATTTGGCGCCTGGGCGCTATCGTGGCCGAACATAATCCGCTTGCTCCTAGCGATGAGATTCAGGAGCAGATGCGCCGTCACGGCGCGAAAGTGGTAATCGCCTGGGAGAAGGCGCTCGACCAAGTGTGCCCCGACGGCGACCTCTGCGGACGGCAAGTCCTGGCGATGGATCTGACCCGGGACCTACCTCATCTCACCCGGCGTCTGCTCTACTTGCCGCTCGAACGCACCGTACAGATGCGTGAGAATATGCGCGGACCTATCCCTGCCGGAGTGGGGTCCTTCGTTCACTTCCTCAAACGCGCACGGCCTATCGACGATTCCGTGGAAGGGCCCCGCAGCGAGGATGTTGCGGTCTACCTCCATACCGGCGGCACTACTGGCTCGCCCAAGACGGTTCCGCTCACCCACCGCAACCTCATTGCTATGACCCAAATGGGCCAAGCATGGCTCCCGCAGATGCGGCGAGGTGAAGAAACGGTGGCTGCTGTACTACCCTACTTCCACGCCTTTGGGCTAATGCTGTCACTCATCTTTGCCGTCCACATGGGTGCCACCCAGGTGATTTTGCCACGCTTCGATGTGGATCTTTTACTCTCCGCGCAGCGCCGCCGCCCCATCACTTTCCTCCCCGGCGTTCCGCCGATTTTTGATCGGTTGGAAAAAGCCGCCGCCCAGAAGAAACGAGACTTAAGTTCAATTAAAGTGGGCTTGGCCGGAGCGATGTCCCTCGACGGTGAAGTAGCCAAGCGGTGGGAGAAGGCCACCGGAGGGCTATTGATCGAAGGCTATGGGATGACAGAAACATCTCCGGTGATCCTGGGGAATCCGGTTAGTGCTGACCGTCGTCCCGGTTCCCTCGGGATGCCTTTCCCATCCACCCTCGTGCGGATTGTCGACCCGGATGATCCGACCAGCGATGTGCCTTTAGGGCAGCCCGGTGAGCTCCTTGTTAAGGGGCCCCAGGTGTTTGCCGGGTACCTCGATGCCCCCGAGGAGACTGCTGCTTCTTTCACCGAGGACGGCTGGCTGCGAACCGGCGACGTGGTGTATGAAGACGACGGGTTTATCATTCTGGCTGACCGCCGGAAGGAACTCATCATTTCCGGCGGATTTAACATCTACCCCTCCCAGGTAGAAGAAGCTGTCCGCCAGATGCCCGGGGTGACCGACGTCGCTGTAGTGGGCGTCCCCGGTGGCGCGGTCGGCGAGAAGGTCGTGGCGGCTCTGGTGCTGGAAGCCGGGGCGCGTGTAGACCTGGAAGCGGTGCGAGCCTGGTGTGACAAGAAACTGTCTCACTACGCCATCCCCCGCCAGATTGAAGTACTCCAGGAGCTCCCAAAATCTCAGATCGGCAAAACCCTCCGTCGCAAGGTACGCGAGCAAATTATGAATCTAACTCCGCACGGCAGTGACGACGCGGGTAGCGACGAACCGGACGATCGCCCAGCAGGAGGGAGTCAAAACTAGCGGTGTTCGGCTCGCAGGGAGGCGATTTCCTGCTCAAAATCCTCCAGGCAGGAAAAGTCGAGGTACACCGAGGCAAAGCGCAGATACGCTACCTCATCCAGGTGGCGCAGCGGCGCTAGAATCGCCCGGCCTACCTCCTGAGCGGGCACCATCGAGTTACCCTGCGCCCGCACGGTATCTTCAACCTTTTCGGCCAGGAGTGCCAGCTGGTCGTCGGTCACCGGCCGGCCCTGGCACGCCTTGCGCACTCCAGCCATAACCTTTTGCCGACTAAATGGTTCTGCCACGCCCGAGCGTTTGACTACTAATAGGGTGGTGGTCTCCGTCGTCGTGAAACGGCGACCACATTCGCGGCACTCTCGACGGCGGCGAATACTCGAACCGTCATCGGCAGTGCGGGAGTCGACTACTTTGGAGTCTTCACTCCGGCAGAATGGGCAGAGCACGTCGGTTCCCTTCCTCGCCCGGTGTGCGGGCCGGTCGGCAATGAGTTTAACTGCAGTCATTATGCCCACAATGTCCCATTCCTGCCTCGCGCATCCGACTGTGCTCTATCACCAGGTGTACTGCGCTGTGTTTTCTGTCTGGTCTCCCGGTGCCTTCTATCAGGCATCAGCGGGGCATCACCAACACTTGACCTGCCTGCAGCGTGGTAGACGTCAGCTGATTGAGCTCGATAATGTCGGCCACCACCTCGCGCGGGTCGCCTCCGGCAGGCGTGTGCTGTTGAGCTAACTGCCACAGGCTATCCCCGGTATGAACCGTAACGCTCACCCCCGCACTCGGAGACGAGTCCATCACTATGCCTAAACCAGCCCCCAAACCCAGCGCAAGGATGACGGTTAGCCCCCATGATGCCCAGCCTCTAGGCCGCCGCTGAGAGGAGGTACCAAACTTCTGGGGCGCTGATGTGGTCAGTGGAATGACAGTGACCTCGGCTCGATCTCGACCGTCAAAATCTCGCCCGCCAACCACCCGCAGGCGCGGCAGCTGCTCTCCAATCGGCTGTGCGGACATACTCTTCTCCTTCACCACTCGAACAGCATCGGGACTCGAGAATCGAACAATCGTTTGAGTTCGCTCCCAGTGCCCGATAGGCTAATTCCAGTGAACAGGTAACCTCTGACAAAAACGTCGCAGGGCAGGAAAGGCGCGGATATGGCAGGCCAGAAATCCCCCCAAGAACCCCGTATTTCCAGCAGACAGCAAGCAATTTTAGAAGCCATCGCCACCTCCATTGCTGAGCGTGGCTACGCCCCGACCATGCGTGAGTTGGCCCAGCGGGTCGGTTTGGCTTCTCCCTCGTCAGTGAAACACCAGTTGGATGTCCTGCAGGAACGTGGCCTAATCGAACGCGATCCTCACTCCCCCCGCGCGATCACGATTAACTCTGAGATTTTTGCCCAGGCATCTCCGGCCGCTGCCAATACCCGTATCGTGCCGCGACGAACGCTAAACACCCGTGCTCAGCAAGCGGCGGTCACCTTTGTGGGGGAACGGGATCTGCACACTACCCCGATCCCGATCGTGGGGCAGATAGCCGCGGGACGTCCGATTATGGCGCAGCAAGCTGTAGAAGACGTCCTCCCCATGCCGACCCAAGTGGTCGGTTCTGGGGAGCTCTTTATGCTGCGCATTAACGGCGATTCCATGATCGACGCCGCCATCTGCCATGGTGACCTGGTGGTGATCCGTCAGCAACCGGACGCTCAGTCCGGAGAAATCGTGGCCGCCATGATCGACGATGAAGTGACCGTGAAAACTCTCCGCCGGAGCGACGGCCACCAGTGGCTTATGCCGGCTAACCCGCTTTACACCCCAATTCAAGGGGACGACGCGGTGATCCTGGGGAAGCTGGTAGCACTGCTGCGCACAGTGTAGGCCGTATCCGCGTGGCTACAATCCGGGCCTAATTCCGTGCGGCCAGTCTGCGCAGTGCTCCCACCGCGACTGCTGCGTCATTGGTGGGCCACAGGGGCGGCATCGAGCTTCGCAGGATGCTGCCATACCGTTGAGTTTCTAGCCTCGGGTCCAAAACCGCGACCATGCCGCGGTCATCACCACGCCGGATCAGCCGTCCAGCCCCCTGGGCCATAAGAAGGGCCGCATGGGACAGCGACACCGCCATAAAGGGATTCCCTCCACGTTCTTTTACTCGATCACTGCGAGCCTGTACGAGGGGATCATCCGGGCGCGGGAACGGGATCCGGTCTATCACCACCAAGCTACAGGTCGGTCCAGGCGCATCCACCCCCTGCCATAGCGTGAGCGTCCCCAACAACGTTGATTCTTCCTCAGCCAAGAAGTCGTCCACCAACTGCGAGAGCTGATCCTCACCCTGCACATAGACGGGGGTATCGATACTAACCCGCAGCCGTTCGGCGGCCCGTTCGACTCCCCGCCGGGATGAGAACAGTCCCAGGGTCTGCCCACCTGCTGCTTTGACGAGCTCAGCAAAGCGATCGAGTGCTTCCTCACTAATACCGTCCCGATCCGGGGCGGGCACATCGGAGGCGATATATAAAATCCCCTGCTTGTCGTAGGAGAAAGGCGAGCCAACATCGATCCCGGACCACGTATCTTCCCCGAGTAAAGCGGCTCCCATTCGGTTGGCTGCTGGCTGGAAACTACCGCCCACACTGAGGGTGGCAGAGGTGAGAACGACGCCGCGCCCCTCCAAGAGCTGATTGGCTACCAGTGGTGCCACATCCAGCGGCGCGATTTTCACGGAAACTGCGTCCGTCTCACCAACGCGTTCCACCCACGCGACATCCTCGCCCTGGGTCAGGCCCCGACCAAGGAAACGATCACAGGTCTCCGCCAGCTCGGTGGCGGCTGCCCGGGCCTGTGCCAGGCTTCCTGCTTCCGCTGTCGTCTCTGCCCGCAGAGCTTGCAAGCAGTCTCGCGCTGCCGCTTGGGTGAGCAGTAATGCCTGCGCAAATGCTTCCGGAAGGGCGTGTAACCGTTCTGCGGGCAGCGCCGCGATAGCCTCCCCAAGGGCATCTGCGGCCTCATCGAGATCGAGGCTGGGCGCTTCCCGTGCGATAACACGCACCAGGCGCTGCACCACCCCCGTGGAGAGCTGCTGTGCCCCGGCACCGGTGACTCGGTCCGCCAGTTCATGGGCCTCATCCACAATCAGTGCTGCAAATTCCGGCAGTACGGGCACATCAGAGGCTGCATGGATCCCGAGCAGGGTGTGATTGGTGACGACGACGTCGGCCTCGCTGGCGCGAGTCCGTGCCCGTGCCGCCCAGCAATCAGTGAAGTATGGACAGCTGCTGCCTACGCATTCCTTCCGGGTCACGGACACGTGCCGCCATACCTTGTCATGTACGCCGGGGCTAAGATCATCACGGTCCCCGGTGTCGGTCTCTTCCGCCCATTGTCGCACCCGCAGCATCTGCTCCCCCATACTGCCAATCTGGGTCGTCGCCGGGGCATCATCGAATAATGTGTCCGGCTCTGGATACCCACCGTGCAGGCGGTGCAAACACAGGTAGTGCTGCCATCCCTTCAACAGCGCCACATCGGCGCGAGCGGAGTTTTCCTTTGCGACCGCTTCCACAGCCGTGGGAGCATCTTTGGTCATGATTTGCCGTTGCAACGCGAGCGTTGCAGTGGACACAACAACCCGTTCACCCTGCTGGGTAGCCCACGCAATCGCCGGAATCAGGTAGCCGAGGGACTTACCGGTTCCCGTTCCTGCCTGCACCATCAGCACTTGCCCCTGCGCAAGCGCCGTACTGACCTCCTCGACCATCCGGGCTTGGCCGTCACGACGCTGCCCGTGGACGGCAGTAACGGCGTGGGTGAGGGCCGCGCGGGCGATCTCTCCGGCACGCTCATTACTCACGACTGCCCGCACCCGGCCAGCTCATCCGCCAACTGACCGTCCGCTCGTCCCACAATATGGGTACCTGCTTCTATATGCTCCAGCCGCTCGATTTCACCTTCCGCGTGCATCCGGGCTACCAGATCGCCGCGGGTATAGGGCACGACGACGTCGACTGCGACCGCCGGCTGAGGTAGGGCGTTAGCAATGACTTCCTGTAGGTCGCTAATGCCCTGCCCGGTGCGGGCTGACACCAGTACGATCCCCGGCACGGCCGTGCGCAGCGTGACCAGGGCCATGGGGTCAGCAATATCGGCTTTATTGCCAACCATGATGGTGGGAATATCGTCCACGCCGTCGATATCCGCCAATACCGCATTGACTGCGCTGATTTGCCCGAGTGGGTCCGGGTGCGAGGCGTCGACCACGTGGACGATCAGACTCGCATCGGCCACTTCTTCCATTGTGGAGCGGAATGCCTCCACCAGCTGGTGGGGCAGGGCGCGCACAAAACCGACCGTATCGGTCAGGGTGTAGAGGCGGCCATCCTCGGTCTGGGCGCGCCGCACCGTCGGATCGAGGGTGGCAAAGAGCTGGTTTTGGACCAGCACACCAGAGTCGGTCAGGCGGTTGAGGAGGGAGGATTTACCGGCGTTGGTGTAGCCAACAATGGCAACGCCGGGAATGTGGTGACGCCGCCGTCCGGCCCGTTTAGCCACCCGGGCGGGTTCCATCGCGGCGATATCCCGCCGCAGTTTAGCCATGCGGGTGCGGATACGCCGGCGATCCAATTCGATCTTGGTTTCACCGGGGCCACGCGAGCCGATACCTTCACCGGCAGCGGCCCGGCCCCCGGCCTGGCGGGACATTGACTCACCCCAGCCGCGCAGCCGCGGCAACAGGTATTCCAGCTGCGCCAACTCCACCTGGGCTTTGCCCTCCCGGGACTGAGCGTGCTGAGCGAAAATATCCAGAATCAGTGCGGTGCGGTCGACGACTTTGACCCGTACGACATCCTCTAAGCCGCGCCGCTGGGAAGGTGATAATTCGGTGTCGACAATGACGGTATCCGCCCCCAGCGAGGCCACAATATCTGCTAGTTCGCGCGCCTTGCCGGCACCCAAATAGGTGGCTGGATCCGGGTGGGGGCGGCGTTGCAGGACGCCGTCCAGTACCTGCGAGCCGGCGGTCTCCGCCAGCGCAGCAAGCTCTTGCAGGGAGTACTCGGCCTCCTGAGTACTCCCTGAATATACGCCCACGAGCACCACCCGTTCTAGCCGCAACTGTCGGTATTCAACTTCGGTCACGTCCGTCAGTTCGGTGGATAGGCCGGCGACGCGGGTCAGCGATTGCCGCTCTTGGACATCGAGCTGATCCTCATCGGCCGCGGTCTGCTCATCTTGCAGCGCTGCGGCACTGCGGGCTAGCACGCGGGCTACTAGGTCATCGGTACGCGGATCGCTCATTATGTCCTTTCGATGGGTACCTACTCAGTTTCTCATGGACCATCGACATTCCCGAGTTATCCACACCCTGGTCCCTGCCTGGGCCACTGGGCGCGCGGCTCGCGTTTACGATAGGGATATGGCCCACTACTTTTCTGCCGAACCGGAGGCTGCCCATCAGCGGCGCACCATCACTGTTCCCCTCGCCGGAGAGTCTCGGCAGGTGGTCACCGATAGCGGCGTTTTCTCACCCGGACATCTGGATGTCGGCACCGCCCAACTACTCCGTCACGCCAGCGACTTGCCCGCGACCGGGACTTTCGTTGACCTCGGCTGTGGGTGGGGGCCCATCGCGCTAGACATGGCCCTGCAGCGGCCAGAGGCGAACGTCGTCGCCGTCGATATTAACTCGCGCGCTTTGGCTCTCACCGCGGAAAATGCGCGCGCCCTGGGGGTGGAGATCACCACGCTCGACGCCGTAACCGCGCCGTCCGACCCGCGGGTAGCCCAGATCGATGTGCTGCGCTCCAACCCTCCTATCCGGATCGGTAAACAGGCCCTCCATGAGCTCCTCACCACCTGGCTACCGCGGCTGGCACCCGCAGGTATCGCCGAACTGGTGGTGGCCAAGAACCTGGGGGCCGATTCGCTCGCTGGTTGGATTAGTAGCGAGCTCGGCCTGGACTGCCGTAAGGTAGCCTCGCGCAAGGGGTTCCGGATTCTGCAGGTGCGCGCCTGCTAAATGGCTGCGGGCGCCACCTGGTTCTTTCTGGTCCTCTACTCCAGGTAGGGCTGGATATCGGCCACCACGTCGGCGCTCCCGCTGACGCTCACCGAGGTACCCTCAATCTCAACTCGCAGCAGCCCGCCGGGTTGACGTACTTGCCACACGGAAGGTGCTCCGGCCCCCGCCCAGTGGCGTACCGCGAATGCTGCCGCAGCAGCACCGGTACCACTGGAGAGCGTCTCGCCCACCCCGAACTCGATTACCCGCATATCCAGGACGCCCTCACCGTCGGCGTTCTCCCCCGCGGGGACGACGAGCTCAATATGGGTGCCCTCCGGTTGGGCCGGATCGGCCTGGATATCACCGTGTGCAAGCCAGGGCAGCTCCGCAAGATCTCCAGGCAGGGCGACCACCACGTGGGGGCCGAGCAGGGATACAGCCAAACCGGGGCGTTGACCGCTCACCCCCGTGATCGTGACCGCTGTATCGAAGCCTTCTTGGGCTGCAGCGGTGCCGTCGGCCAGTTGCGCGGCCCCGAGGTCAACCCGGTAGCCATCACGAGCGCGGCAGACGGTAATAATCCCGGCCGGAGTATCGATCCGTCGGGAGTTATCCTTCCATCCGCGAGCATCCAGATAGGCGGCGACGGCGCGCGCACCATTACCGAAGGCCGCTGCCCGGCTGCCGTCACCATGCCAGCATTCCATAGCCACATCTGCGCAGTCGCTGCTGGTCAGGCGAATATATCCATCCGCGCCCACGCCTCGGTACCGGTGGCACAGCCGCATAATCTGTGCCGGGGTTAAGGGCGGCTGCGCGGGTGTGTGTGCCCTTGTCATATCCGCTAGGTCTGCATGGATGAGGAAGTCATTCGCGGTGGCGTGCACCTTGGTTAGCTGCATACTTTCAGCATAGGGGCGATTGCTTCAGTGCGGGGGTCGAGCCAGGTGATACGCGGGTCTGCGCGGAACCATTTCAGTTGTTTGCGGGCCAGTTGTCTGGTCGCTTGGGTGATCGCCGCTTCAGCCTCGACGGCGCTCATCTCGCCGGCTAGATAGGCGGCAGTCTGGGCATATCCCGTGGCCTTACGAGCGGTGCGTCCCCAACGGCCCTGTAGTGCCCTGGTCTCCTCGACGATTCCCTCCCGCCACATGTGGGCGGTGCGACGCGCGATACGCTCACCCACATCATCGACCATACAGCCGAACTGCCGGGCCGGCTGGTAGTAGCGCCGCTGTGGCATGGTGGCGGAAAAAGGTCGGCCGGTCAGTTCCCACACCTCCAGTGCCCGCACCACTCGGCGGGTATTGGTCGGTGCAAGCCGCTCGGCTGAGGCGGGGTCTACTGCGGCCAAGCGCGCATGCATATCTCCTTGCCCAACCTCCGCAAGCTCCGCTTCCAGGCGGGCCCGGATAGCGGGGTCGGTCCCAGGGAATTCGATATCGTCGAGCAGCGCTCGCACATATAACCCCGACCCGCCCACCACGATCGCGGCATGCCCGCGAGCTTGTATGGCGGCAATATCGCGCCGTGCAGCCCGCTGATAGGCGGCCACAGAGGCTTCCTCAGCCACATCGAGAACGTCGAGCTGGTGATGGGGCACCTCGGCACGTTCGGCTGCCGAGACTTTTGCGGTACCAATATCCATGCCGCGATACAGCTGCATCGCGTCCGCATTAATAATTTCGGCATCACAAATCCCGGCCACTGCGCCGTCGCGGATTGCCCGCACTAACGCCAGGCTGGCGGCAGTTTTTCCGCTCGCCGTCGGCCCAACGATAGCGATAACGGTCACGCTGGCCGCCGGATGGTGGGGATTCCTAGCCCGACGCTCGTGGGCGAGGCGGTATCCGCCTTGGCTTTCTGCGCTTGCTCCCACGCATCCCCAGCGCGGGTGGGCCGCACGCTGTACTGGTCGAGGCTACAGTCGGCCACCAGATGATGGGGCGCCCCGTGAGTGACGACGGCGCTGACCATATCCCCCGGCCGGGGACGCTGCCCGCCGTCCGGGATACGCACGTGCACGAGGCGGTTATCTGCCGCATAGCCGGAGATCCGCTCCTGGGTATGATCCTTCCGCCCCTGGTCCTCGCGCACCAGCACCTGCACCTGTTGGCCTTCAAGTTTTTCGTTCTCCTCGGTGGAGATCCGCTCTTGTAGAGCAACCAGGCGGCGGTAGCGGTCAGCTACCACATCGGCTGGTACCTGGTCCTCACGGTCAGCGGCCGGGGTGCCTGGGCGGGGCGAATATTGGAAGGTGTAAGCCGAGGCAAAACGGGATTCTGCAACCACGTCCAGGGTGGCCTGGAAGTCCTCTTCCGTCTCCCCCGGGAAGCCGACAATAATATCGGTGGTGATCGCGGCATGCGGGATCTGCTCGCGCACCCGCCGCAAAATATCGAGAAAACGGCGGGAGCGGTAGGAGCGACGCATCTGCCGCAAGACCGCATCGGAGCCGGACTGCAGCGGCATGTGCAGGCTCGGCATAACAGTCGGAGTTTCGGCCATGGCGTCAATAACGTCGTCGGAAAACGCGGCCGGGTGCGGGGAGGTGAATCGGATCCGCTCCAATCCCTCAATCTGACCGCAGGTGCGCAGCAGCTTCGCGAAGGCTCCACGATCGCCGAACCCGACGCCATAGGAGTTCACATTCTGCCCTAGGAGCGTGACCTCGATTGCGCCAGCATCGACCACCGCCTGCACCTCGGCGAGAATATCTCCGGGCCGGCGGTCGCGTTCTTTCCCGCGCAGGGACGGCACAATGCAGAAGGTGCAAGTGTTATTGCACCCCACTGAAATCGAGACCCATGCGGCATAGGGATTTTCCCGGCGAGTGGGCAGGGTGGAGGGAAAGACTTTGAGGGACTCTTCGATCTCCACAGCCGCTTCCCGGTTATGCCGCGAGCGTTCCAGCAGGACGGGCAGCACGTCAATATTGTGGGTGCCGAAGACGACGTCGACCCAGGGGGCGCGGGCCACGATGTCCTCGCGCATCTGCTGTGCCAGGCACCCGCCCACCGCGATCTGCATACCGGGGCGTTCGCGTTTAACGGCGGCCAGCTGGCCGAGGTTCCCGAAGAGGCGGTTAGCGGCATTTTCACGCACCGAGCAGGTATTGACGACGACGATATCAGCCCCTCCATCGCCAGCTTCGGTGGCGCGGGCAGCCGCATCAGGTACCTGGTCTACGGGCAGATAGCCGGCTTCGCACAACAGGCCGGCCATTCGTTCGGAATCGTGCACATTCATCTGGCAGCCCAGGGTGCGCACATGGAAAGTTTTGACGCTCATCGCCCCCGATTGTACGCGGTTCGGGCGTTAACGTGCATATGCGGTGGGTGGGCTGCCCCACCCACCGCATGCTGGTTGGTGGCTAGCTTAGTCCGACGATATTACCGTCCTCATCGATGTCGATACGTTCAGCAGCCGGATGTGACGACAATCCGGGCATGGTGCGCATAGCCCCACAGATCGCGTATACGTAGCCGGCCCCGGCAGCCAGGCGCACCTGCTGGACGGGTAGACGCCATCCGGTCGGTGCCCCCAGGAGCTTCGGGTCGGCGGACAGAGAGAGGTGAGTCTTAGCCATCACAATTGGCAGGTGGCCATAGCCGAGCTCAGTGAACCGGGCGAGATCACGTTTGGCAACTGCGGTGTAATCGACGCCGTCAGCTCCGTAAATCTTGGTGGCGATCTTCTCGATCTTATCTTCCAGGCTGTCCTCATCCTCGTAGGTGTAGGCAAAGGAACCGTCATGAGCATCGAGGGCTTCGAGGAGTGCCTCGGCGAGCTTCGCTGCCCCTTTCCCGCCGTCAACCACATGGGTGGACCGGGCCACCTGGGCGCCGTTCTCGCGCGCAATCTTTTCGATCTCCGCGATTTCGGATTCGTGGTCGGTCGGGAATACGTTGACGGCGACGACGGGGGCGGCCCCAAAGGAACGCACAATCTCAATATGTTTAATGAGGTTGGCGGCCCCAGCGCGGACGTCCTCGATATTTTCTTCCAGCATCTTCTCCGGCAGTGGCTTACCGGGCACCACCTTGTACTGGCCCGAGTGGGTCTTCAGTGCTCGCACTGTTACCACCAGTACGGCGGCGTCGGGGCGTAGGCCCGAGTAGCGGCATTTGACGTTGAAGAAACGCTCCGCCCCCATATCGGCGCCGAAGCCGGCTTCGGTGAGCAGGATGTCACCCATATGGATACCGATCCGGTCCGCGATGACCGAGGAGTTACCGGTGGCGATATTGCCGAAGGGGCCGGCATGGATGAGTACCGGGGTGTGCTCCAGGGTTTGCAGCAGATTCGGGTCGATCGCTTGCCGCAGAATAACGGCCATAGAACCGGCCGCCTTGAGATCCTCTGCGGTGACGGCAGCACCGTCGTAGGTGTAGCCGATCACGATCTTGCCCAGGCGTTCACGCAGATCTTTCAGATCCGCGGCTAGAGACAGGATCACCATAATCTCCGAGGCAGAGGTGATGTCGAAGGACGACTGGCGCGGCACCCCGTCGGCGCGCGCCCCGAGTCCGACGACGACGTTGCGCAACGCCCGGTCGTTGACGTCCAGCACGCGCGGCCAAGTGATGGAGCGCGGGTCGATACCGAGCTCATTGCCATGGTGCAGGTGGTTGTCAATCATCGCGGCGAGCAGGTTGTGAGCAGCGGTGACGGCGTGGAAATCACCGGTCAGGTGCAGGTTGAGATCTTCCATCGGGACCACTTGGGAGTAGCCGCCTCCGGCTGCTCCGCCCTTGATGCCGAAGGTTGGCCCCATCGAGGGTTGGCGCAGCGCCAGCGTGGCGCGCTTGCCGAGGTGGGCGAGCCCTTGGGCGAGCCCCACCGCCGTCGTCGTCTTCCCCTCCCCCAGCGGGGTGGGGGTAACCGCGGTAACGACGACGTACGCGCCCTTCTTCTCGCGGGCCTCATCGGTCAGCGCGGCATGCGGTACTTTGGCAACCCAGTGGCCGTAGGGGATGATCTGCTCCGGATCAAGGCCGGCTTCCGCAGCGATGTGTGCGGGCGGTTTCATTTCAGCAGCGCGGGCAATCTCGAGATCAGAAGGTAGCGACACGCGTAGACCCTTTCCTCATTGAGTGGTCGGCAGCTCCAACGTGGCTGCGCTCACCTCACACCTTAACCCTATTAACTCACTTCCGCGTGTGGTGTCGAGCTCAAGCGGCAGGAGCAGGCTCCCTCTGGGGTGCATAAATAAGCGCCAATTGTTGCACAATTGTGACCTCGGAAACATGACAAGACCTGCTGTTACCGGTATTTTTCCCATATGGCCAACAGCGGAAATCCCCTCGTCTGTCTGCGAGGCGTGAATAAACATTTTGGTGACCTGCACGTCCTGAAGGACATCAACCTGGAGATCGATCCCGGCGAGGTCGTCGTCGTCATTGGTCCTTCGGGTTCTGGCAAATCCACCCTGTGCCGCACTATCAATCGCCTCGAAACGATAGATGACGGCACGATTGAAATTGACGGGAAGGTCCTCCCCGAAGAAGGTAAGGACCTAGCGCGTCTACGCGCCCAGGTAGGGATGGTGTTCCAGTCCTTCAACCTTTTTGCCCACCGCACTGTGGTTGATAACGTCATGCTCGCGCCAATGAAGGTGCGCGGTGTGAAGAAAGCGGAGGCCAAAAAACGGGCTCTGGAATTACTCGAGCGGGTGGGAGTGGCTAATCAGGCCGATAAATACCCCGCCCAGCTCTCGGGAGGCCAGCAACAGCGCGTGGCCATCGCGCGCTCGCTCGCGATGGATCCGAAAGTCATGCTGTTCGATGAGCCTACCTCGGCGCTGGATCCGGAGATGATTAACGAAGTACTCGATGTGATGACCGATCTAGCCCGCGGCGGGATGACCATGATCGTGGTGACCCATGAGATGGGCTTTGCCCGCAAGGCAGCAGACCGGGTGGTTTTCATGGCCGACGGCAGCATCGTAGAACAGGGCGATCCGGACGAATTCTTCACCAATCCGCAGTCTGCTCGCGCCCAAGATTTCCTGTCCAAACTCATCACCCACGGCTAGAGTCCAGCTGCAGCTCAGCCCCCGCAGACTTCCTGCCCGTGCCGGGCAGTGAAGGGAACCGGCCCCCTGCCAGTTCCTACCCAGCACCAGCCGCCCGGCTGGCCCCGACCATAGAGGAGTACATATGCGTACCACCGTGAAGATCGCGACGGCGATTACCGCCGCCGCTTTGGCCCTGGCCGGCTGTTCGTCATCTGGCAAAGGCGGCGATGGCGGCGACAAGGACTCGATCACGATCGGTATTAAATTCGACCAGCCCGGCCTGGGGTTGAAGGAAGGTTCGAAGTACACCGGTTTCGACGTCGACGTTGCGCGCTATATTGCCAAAGAACTGGGATACAAAGAAGACCAGATTAAGTTCACTGAATCCGTCTCCGCTCAGCGCGAAAATATGCTGGAGAACGGTCAGGTGGACATGATTGTGGCCACCTACTCCATCACCGATAAGCGCAAGGAACGGGTCCAGTTTGCCGGTCCGTATCTCGTGGCTGGCCAGGGGCTGCTGGTACAGAACGAGAATACCGATATTACTGGCCCGGATACCCTGGATGGGAAGAAGCTGTGTTCGGTTGCCGGTTCTACCCCGGCCGAACGTATTAAGGAAAAGTACTCGCAGGGCGTGCAGCTTCAGGAAGCCCAAGGCTATTCCGAATGTGTCGAACTGTTGGCGAATGGCACCGTTGACGCGCTGACCACCGATGACTCGATCCTCGCTGGCTTCGCAGCTCAGGACCAATACAATGGCAAGCTAAAGCTGGCCGGCGAGCCCTTCTCCGAAGAGCTGTATGGCGTGGGGCTAAAGAAGGACTCAGATAAGTGTCAGAAGGTCAATGATGCCATTAACAAGATGATTGAAGACGGTACCTGGGAGAAGCTCCTAAAGGAGAACCTGGGCGAAGCGTACACTCCGAATGCCTCGGTGAACCCGCCCAAGGCTGAAGGTCACTGCGCCAAGTAAGGCGTAACTTTCTGGCGGGGTGGGCGCGGTCTGCCCACCCACCCCGCCCCCAACGTCTGTTTAAGGAGGGTCCATGATAGAGCTGCTCTCCCAGTACGATGTCCTGGGAGCCTTCTGGGCCAATATTCAGCTCACGTTCTTTTCAGCGATCGGCGCGTTGCTCATGGGGACGATCCTGGCGGTGATGCGCGTTTCCCCTTCACCCGCACTGCGGTGGGCGGGCGCTACCTATGTCAATACGGTTCGCAATACACCGCTTACTCTCATCATTTTGGGTTGCTGGCTGGTGCTGTGGGGAAAGCTCGGGGTCGAACTCAGCTCGAACCTTGACAACAACAGCTTCTGGATGGCGGTTATTGGCTTATCTGCCTATACCGCCGCCTTTGTCTGTGAATCCTTACGTGCTGGTTTCAATACCGTGCCTACCGGGCAGGCCGAAGCAGCTCGGTCGCTAGGTTTCGGATTCGGGCAGACGATGTCACTGGTGGTCCTCCCCCAGGCTTTCCGGGGCGCTATCGCTCCCTTGGGTAATACGCTTATCGCGTTGACGAAGAACTCGACCGTTGCGGCGGCTGCAGCCGTACCCCAGGCCGCCACCGAGATGCAGAAGATGATTGAATTCTCCCCGGATCTCGGTTTTGCCATCTTCATGGTGATCGCCCTCGGCTTCGTCGTTATCGTCTTCCCGATGGGTGTGCTTTTCACCCATCTCTCCCAACGTTTGGCGGTGGCCCGATGACTCATATGGATGCACTCTTCGACGCTCCCGGCCCTAAGGGACGCGCCCGCCTCGCGGTCATTAACGTGATCGCCTTCGCACTCATCGCAGGTATTTTCATCTGGGTAGTGTGGTCGCTCGTCGCCAAAGGCGAACTAGCCCCGGCCGCCTGGGCTCCCTTTGCCGACCCTGAAGTGTGGACCGAATATCTTATCCCCGGCCTGCTGGCAACCCTGCAGGCCGCCGCAATCGCTATCGTCACCTCCAATATTCTCGGGCTTGCGCTGGGCCTCGGGCGGTTATCTGCCCTCGGTCCCGTGCGGTGGGTGTGCGGAATTATCGTGGAATTCTTCCGCGCTGTGCCCGTGCTGGTGATGATGATTTTCTTCTATTTCAGCCTGTCTTATCTGGCTAATACCACCGGCGCCATTGATGCTGAACAAGCTCCCTTCATCGGTGTTGTTCTCGGACTCACTCTATATAACGGCACGGTGATCGCTGAGCTGGTGCGCTCGGGAGTACATAACCTTCCCAAGGGTCAGCGGGAAGCCGGGCTAGCTGTGGGGTTCACCCGTGGCCAGTGTTTGCGGTTCATTGAGCTACCGCAGGCGCTCGTAGCGATGATGCCAGCAATGGTCTCGCAGCTGGTGGTTATCCTGAAGGATACCGCTCTCGGTTATATCGTCGTCTACCCCGAGCTGTTACGGCAGGCCAAACTGGTGGGAACGTCACAAGGAAATCTTATGGCCTCCCTACTCGTAGCCGCCGCTATGTTCATCACTGTCAATACGCTGCTCAGCCTCGTAGCGGACCAGCTCTCGCGCAGGCTCTCCCGACGTACCTCCACCACGTCCGACGCCGATCCCGTCGACCCGGCTGTCTTGGTTGAAGGTGACTAGAGATACCGGTGCGGCCGCTTGGACGGAACGCTCCGTTCAGGCGGCCGCAACATACGTGCTATTCGAGGTCGTCTAGCGCCTGTTTGATGATCCGGAATGCCACCTCGCTGCGGTGCCCCTTGCGGGCCAACGCGGCTAGTAGACGCCGCTCCTGAACCGGCCGTGGGGCTCGCTGCAGGCTCGCTTGCCGCAGGCGCTTGGTCACGACGGCACGGGCTGCTTCCTCTTCGTCCTCATCATCAATTTGGCTCATGGCCTTATCGGCCATTGCACCGGTAATGCCTTTGCGGCTGAGCTCCTGCCGGAGCGCTTTGCCTGCCAGTTGTCGCTCGCTGTGCCGCGTGCGTACCAACATCGCCGCATAGGCGGCGTCGTCGATAAGCCCGACTTCCTCAAAACGATCCAGGACCCGATCCGCGATATGGTCCGGTACGAGCCGTTTGGCGCACAGTTCTGCCAGCTGTGCCCGGGATGCGGAACTGCGATCCAGCCGGTTCAGGATGATTTTGCGGGCGATCTCCTCAGCTTCCGCCTCACTGACCGGACCGCGCCCATCATCGCCCTGCGGATTTGACCGGCGTCGCCCCCGCCGCTGGACCGGGGTGTCAGGGTCGGTAGACCACCACGGCTGGTCTACCGACTCCCCCTTAGGCATTACAAGCCTTCCGGTACGTCCGCTTCGGCTTCATTAGTGCCGGCGGAGACGATACCGAGAGCAGTGAGGATCTTTTGCTCGATCTCGTCGGCCAACTCCGGATTGTCCTTCAAGAAGCGGCGCACATTTTCCTTGCCCTGGCCCAGTTGGTCGCCGTCATAGGTGAACCAGGAACCGGATTTGCGGATGATTCCGTTGTCTACACCGAGGTCGATCAGACTGCCCTCGCGCGAAATGCCCTGGCCGTAGAGGATATCGAACTCTGCCTGTTTGAACGGCGGTGCCATCTTATTCTTAACGATCTTCACGCGAGTGCGGTTACCAACCGGCTCACTGCCTTCTTTCAAGGTTTCGATACGGCGCACATCCATCCGCACCGAGGCGTAGAACTTGAGTGCCTTACCGCCGGTCGTGGTCTCCGGGGAGCCGAAAAATACCCCGATCTTTTCACGCAGCTGGTTAATAAAGATGGCGGTGGTACCGGAAGCTGAGAGAGCGCCGGTAATCTTTCGCAGCGCCTGGCTCATAAGACGGGCCTGTAGGCCGACATGGCTGTCCCCCATCTCGCCTTCGATTTCTGCCTTGGGGACCAGCGCCGCCACGGAGTCGATGACGATAATGTCCAGCGCTCCCGAGCGGATCAGCATATCAGCAATTTCTAGCGCCTGTTCGCCAGTATCGGGCTGAGACACAAGCAAGTCGTCGGTGTTTACACCGAGTTTCTTGGCGTACTCGGGATCGAGCGCATGTTCGGCGTCAATAAATGCGGCCACGCCGCCCGCTTTCTGCGCGCTGGCAACCGCGTGCAGTGCCACCGTCGTCTTACCGGAGGATTCCGGGCCATAAATCTCGACGACGCGACCGCGCGGAAGTCCGCCTACCCCCAAGGCAACATCCAAGGCCACGGAGCCGGTGGGGATAACTGAAATAGGTGGGCGAGAATCATCGCCCAAACGCATAACAGAGCCCTTGCCGAAATTCTTATCGATCTGCGCTAAGGCAGCTTCGAGGGCCTTACTACGGTCTGCTTTTGCACCAGCCATGGGTGTCCTTCCGTGAGGGCGGCTCTCCGCCGTTGAATATGTTCTGGTCTACGATGGGCTCCCCTCGCCGAGCAGCACCATAGAAGTAAAGGTACGTCCGACCACCGACATTCCCTGCCGCTATCCACACACGCTAGCTGTTTCCACAGCGGCAGAACTTCCAGCAGTCAGCATATTCCGAACACCTGTTCGGTTCCACTGCTAACGCGGCGTGTCGGGACCAGGACGTTTTATCTGGGAGGGCAGCGTGTCGGGGAAGTTCGGATTAAAACCTGGCACGTTGCCAGCTTCACCGCTGGCAGTGATAGCAGGAGTACTTCGGATCCGGGAGTCGGGCGGCGCTAATCGTGATAGCGGTGGTACCACTGGACGTACTCATCGGCGTCCATTTCGGTACAAAACGCTGCCCATGCTACCCGTGCTGATACTCCCTCGGCGAGAGCCTCTGCAAGGGTTTTGCCGCCGAGTTCACGCAGGGCGAGATCCTGGGCTAAAGAGGGTCCATTGACGTCGCCGAAACAAGCGATAAGGGCGGTATATAACTCGGAGTGGTACATATCGCGGGGTGGCGCACAAGTCCTGGCCCAAGCAGGGCACGGACACAGCCGCTCGCCTCGGGTGTCGCTAGGCCGAGGCGGTAACCTCTGACATCAAATTCGCGGGAACGGTGTCGGGCACGACCACGCGAGCAGCCTGTTCCTCGGTGTACACCCGCAGTGCTACGTTTTTGAGGAAGACAGACAGCGGAATGCTCAATGCCTGACAGATAGAGCTCAGCAGTTCGCTGGACGCTTCTTTCTGCCCCCGCTCGATCTCCGACAGGTAGCCTAGAGATACCTGCGCTGCGGAGGATACTTCACGCAGGGTACGTCCCTGATCCTGCCGGATCTCACGCAGAACCCCGCCCATGATCTCGCGCAGCACGATTTCGCGCGGCGCAGGCGCGGTGACGGGGCGACGGCCGGGACGCGGATGGGTGCTTACTCGCGCAGCACCGGGGCGCTTACTGTTCTTCATCATCACTATGCATAACACATTGGCGGGCGAATTTGTTCCCCGAGCGTAGAAACGAGATCAAAACCCGCTTGGGCAGCTCCCTCACGCACCGCCTGGCGATCGCCACTTAGCGCCAATTCTCGCACCAGAAGATGCGGCCCCAAGCAAGCCGCAACGTACACCGTTCCAGCTGCTTTCCCGTCGGCAGGGCCAGGACCAGCCACTCCGGTGGTCGCAATAGCCGCGTCGGCATGTAGCACCCGGGCAACTCCGCGCGCCATCTGGGCGGCGACTTGGGCGTGTACAGGCCCATAGCGGCGCAATAACTCGCGGTCTACCCCGAGCAGCTCAGCCTTCACGTCGCTGGCATAGCAGACGATACCGCCTCGGAGATTCGCGGATACCCCGGGTATTTCTGCCAGCGTGGAACAGATGAGGCCGGCGGTAAGGCTTTCTGCGCAGGCAAGTGTGCGGGAGCCGAGTGCTTGGATGGCAGCCTGCGCGTGTTCGCGGAGCTGCTCAGCCATGGCGTTGCAACCGCCATGCATTCCAGCAGTATTCGAGCCCGGAGACCACCGTGACGATGACGGCGGCATACATGATGATGTGCCCAGCCAGAATCCAGCCACCTGGTTGAGCCACCAGCCCCTGCCAGGGGATGAGCAGCAGGAAGATAAAAAGCATCTGCAGCGTCGTCTTGATCTTGCCACCCCGGGAGGCGGCTATGACCGCTTTACGGATCATGAAGAACCGCAAGAATGTAATCCCCAGTTCTCGGACAATAATGACGACGGTGACCCACCAGGGCACCAGATCGGCATGAGAGAGCAGGATTAGCGCCGCGATGACTAGGGCCTTGTCGGCAATGGGGTCAGCGATCTTGCCGAAATCAGTGACGAGTCCGCGTGAGCGGGCCAGATATCCGTCGAGCTGGTCGGTCCACCCAGCGATGAAGAAAATCGCCGTCGCCCATACTTGGTAACTGGTCGTCCCGGCTAGGTAGAACCACACGAATAGTGGCACCAGGATAATGCGGATCACGGTAAGAATGTTGGCAATATTGACTACCGGCACATGGGGGCGCGTCACCAGCTGTTACCTCCCTGTGGCTCCTGCTGCGCGGGCAATTGCACGGTACGTCCCTCACTATCATCCGGTTCATCCCACCAGCTAGCTGGATCGTCCGCCATTACTTGCTGATCCACCGCCGGAGAGTTGTGGGGCTTTGCCAAATCATCGATTGCAGGACCATTAGCACCATAATCCGTGCCCGCAGTTGACGTACCATCGGGCCCCGGCACATGCGCTGCGGGTACGGCTTCCGCCGATCCCCAGTCCTCTGCCTCATCCTCGGTGCTCGCTGCAGGATCGATATCCATGCCCGACTCTGGCTCACACGGAACTTCTTCCCCACGCAGCATTGCCAATACTGCCGGCAATTCCTCCGCTGTCACCAGCACTTCACGGGCCTTCGAACCTTCGGAGGGGCCTACAATATCGCGGGATTCGAGTAGGTCCATTAACCGACCCGCTTTAGCAAAGCCCACCCGCAGCTTGCGCTGCAGCATCGAGGTGGAACCGAAGTTTGAGGTAACGATCAGCTCAGCGGCCTGTAACAGCAAATCGAGGTCGTCGCCAATATCCTCCTGAATATTCTTCTTGGTACTTGCTTCGATCACATCCGGTCGGTAAACCGGCTGCATCTGCGCTTTGACGTGGTCCACTACGCGGCGGATTTCCGATTCGGTGACCCACGCGCCCTGGACTCGCATCGGCTTGGCTTTGCCAGAAGGATGGAAGAGAGCGTCACCTTGCCCGATGAGCTTCTCCGCCCCGGGGGAATCTAAAATCACCCGCGAGTCAGCTAGGGAGGAGGTTGCGAAGGCCAGTCGCGAGGGCACATTGGCTTTGATCAGACCAGTAACGACGTCTACAGAGGGCCGTTGGGTTGCCAGCACCAAGTGGATACCGGCGGCGCGGGCGAGCTGGGTGATGCGTTGGATGGAGGCCTCTACGTCCCGAGCCGCCACCATCATCAGATCAGCGAGCTCATCCACGATCACCAGCAGGTATGGGTACGGTGCGAGTTTGCGCTCCGAACCAGGTAGCGGGGTCACCTTTCCGGCGCGCACAGCCTCATTGAACTCGTCAATATGTTTGAATCCGAATTGGGCGAGGTCGTCATAGCGCATATCCATCTCCCGCACCACCCATTCCAGGGCTTCAGCAGCCTTCTTGGGGTTGGTGATAATCGGGGTTATGAGATGCGGAATCCCCTGGTAGATCGTCAGTTCCACCCGCTTCGGATCAACGAGGACCATGCGGACTTCTTCCGGGGTGGCACGCATCATCACCGAGGTGATCATGGAGTTCACGAAGGAAGACTTACCGGAACCGGTGGCACCGGCCACCAGCAGGTGCGGCATCTTGGCCAAATTGGCCACCACATAACCGCCCTCAACGTCCTTACCGACCCCTACCACCAGCGGGTGGGTATGACGCCGGGCCTGGGCGGAACGCAGCACATCGCCGAGTGCAACAGTCTCACGGTCATCGTTGGGGATTTCAATACCGATCGCGGATTTACCGGGAATCGGAGACAGGATTCGCACATCCGCGCTGGCCACCGCATAGGCGATGTCCTTCGCCATGCGCGTGACCCGATCGACCTTTGTGCCGGTGCCCAGCTCCACCTCATACTGCGTAACCGTGGGCCCGCGAGAGAATCCCGTCACCGTCGCGTCGACGGAGAATTCCTCGAATACCCGCGTCAATCTCTCCACAACCCGATCGTTGACAGCTGAGCGAGTCTTATGCGGCGCGCCTTTAATGAGGAGGTCATCGGTGGGTAGCTGGTAGAGAATATCGGATCCTAATTCGAGTTGTTCCACCCGGCCGGGTAGGGGTTGCGGATCCGGGGGCACGGCCACCTGAGTCGTTGCCTGCTCGTCGGCGTGCTGGGGTTTGGCCTTGGCTTTGCCAGTGCGCGCAGGCGCTGTAGTTTCCGGCTCGACGGCGTCTGCCTCCTGGTCAAAAACGGGCTTGGCGGGTACTTTACGCGTGCGGGCCGGTTTGCCTGTCTCAACGGCTTGGCGGAAAGCTTCATCGCCGTCATATGCGTTCTGCTGGGTGGTTTGATCGTCCTGCGGCTCAGCCTCGCGCTTCTTCTTTCGACGTGAGGCCCGCTCGGCAAGCGCAGCGGTGGCATCGGCGGAGGAGAACTCCTCTTCCCGCTCGGCTTTCTTCTCCTGTGCCCGCTGCGCGAGCCTACGGAAGAATTCGGGGATGGCGGCTAGCGGCGTGGCAGTTAGACTCATGAGCGCCAATATGGCCAGCAAAATAAGCAGGGGAAAAGCTGCCCAGGAGGTGAACAGAATCGCCAAGGGCTCACCAAAAACCCAGCCCATAACTCCGCCGGATGCCTCAATCCCAGCAAAATTGCTCGTCAGCTGGGCGCGACCACGACCAATATGGATCATCCCGGCGATCGCGCCTATAAGGATTGTGCTCGCCATTGCGATACGACCGTTAGAGGCCACCCAGTCCGGGTGCAGTATCAACCGAATGGCCAGGAAGATAAACAGTACTGGCAGAAAGATGGACATAACCCCCACCAGGCCTGCACTGGCATGGTGGATCACCCCTCCGGCAGCCCCCGATAGTCCGAACCATTCGCGAGTCCCGACGATGATAGCCAGCACTATCAACCCGAGTGCCCATCCATCCCTACGACGGTGTTCGGGTTCCTTTGTCTCGGAGGTCTTTTTTTGTGTCGCCATATCAGTCTCACCCTACCCTGGCATCCGGTGCAGCCCGGGGAGCCCGTGCCGATTTAGCTGTGCTCGGCCATAAAATCGTCAATGTCACGCGCGCGCGGGCAGGTGGCGGGCCCGAGCCGTGTGCACGCCATGGCAGCGGCCGCATTGGCGCGTTTGACGGCGTCGAATAAGCCCATCCCCCCCATGAGGGCGGCTGCAACCACGCCGGTATGAGCATCACCGGAACCTGTCGTATCCACCAGATCAATCGGATAGGCCGGCACCCGGCGCGGCACTTCGGTGGCGCGAGCCTGCACCCAGCAGCCTTCCGATCCGGCCCGCACCAAAGCGTGGCAGTGTTCAGAGACGAGAGCGCGAATAGTGGCAAAACGCTCCGACACGCCAGTGATATCTTGGAGCAGCCCTGCCTCCCGCCGATTCATGGAAATGAGGTTACAGCGGGCCAACACGGGATCGAGTAGGCTGCGCGGTACCTCGTTCACAATGGGCCCGGTATCCACCACCAGGGTCACATCGGCGGGTAGATTGGCCGCGAATTGGGCAACGACCGGGCCGCTCGAAGGATAGGCAAGGTCGTAGCCGGAGACGTATACCCAGTCCCCAGCTTCAACCTTCAGGCTGGAAAACTCATCATGGCTGGGTTCGGCCTCCACCCCGAGAGTGGTGATGAAGGTGCGTTCACCGTCAGGCTCGCGCAGGGTCAAACACAGGCCGGTATCTCCCACCAGGGTCTCCCCCACGTGGGCAATCCCTTCACTTTCGAGCTCATAGCGAACCTGGGCGGAATTCGCACCGGTGCCGAGTGGGGAGGCAAGCAGGGTAGGCACTCCTTGACGGGCCACCGCAGAAACCACGTTGAATCCGCCGCCCACAACTGCCCCGGCGCTATGCGCGATCACATCCCCACCCCGGGTGGGAAAGTGCGGTAAATTCATGGGTAGGTCGAGCACACACGACCCGGTGGATATGAACCGCCCGCTCATGCGTGCACCACCACTGGCATAATCATCGGCCGGCGCCGCAGCCGCCGGGAGGCGAACCTACCAATGACGCGGCGCATCGCCTGTTGGAGTGGGTAGGGTTCGGTTACTCCCTGTCCGAGAAGCTCATCTAAGGCTGCCCGCACATCGGGTTCGATCGACTCAAAGACATCATCACCTTCAGCCATGCCGCGCGCTTCAATATGGGGGCCGGCCACGATCTCACGGATATCCGGATCAACGGTCGCGAAGATAGACACCACCCCTTCTTGGGCCAAAATCAAGCGATCACGCAGTTCACTTTCAGTGATTTCTCCTATGGAAGAACCATCCACGAATACCAGTCCGCACTCTACTGCACCGACCAGGGTGGCTTTCCCATCAACAAGATCAACGACGCCACCGTCCTCGGCCAAAATAATCCGCGCGGGGTCCACGCCGGTCTGTTCGGCCAGCGCGCCGTTGGCGACCAGGTGGCGGATCTCCCCGTGAACGGGCATAACATTGCGGGGTTGGACGATGTTGTAGCAGTAGAGCAGTTCCCCAGCGGATGCGTGCCCGGAGACGTGTACGCGGGCGATCCCCTGATGAACTACTTTCGCCCCGCGTCGCATGAGGCCGTTGATAACGCGGAAGACCGAGTTTTCGTTCCCTGGAATGAGGGAGGAGGCGAAGATGACGGTATCGCTCGGGCCGACCGAGATTTTGTGGCTGTTGTCCGCCATCCGCGCCAGGGCGGCCATGGGTTCACCTTGGGATCCGGTGGCAATAATGACGGTTTGATCCGGCGGGAGTTGCTGGATCGTTGACAGGTCGACGACGACGCCGTCGGGAATCGTCAAAAACCCGCGCTCGGCGGCGATACCCATATTGCGGACCATGGACCGGCCCACGAAGCAGACTTTACGCTCGTGGGCGACAGCCGCGTTAAGAATCTGCTGGATGCGATGAACGTGGGAGGCGAAGGAGGCGACGACGATACGCCCCTGCGCGCCGGCAAACACGGAGTCGATTACCGGCCCGATTTCGCGTTCGTGAACGGTGAAACCGGGAACTTCCGCATTGGTGGAGTCCACCATGAACAGATCTACGCCCTCCTCACCCAACCGGCCGAAAGCGCGCAGGTCGGTGATCCGTCCATCCAGGGGCAGTTGATCCATTTTGAAGTCGCCGGTGTGCAGGACGGTCCCGGCAGCGGTTCGAATCATGACCGCGAGCGCATCGGGGATGGAGTGGTTGACGGCGATAAATTCACATTCGTAGGGTCCAAGCTGCTCTACTTGGCCTTCCCGGACCCGCAGGGTGTGCGGGGTGATCTTATATTCGGTCAGCTTGGCCTCTACAAAGGCCAGGGTGAGGTCGGAGCCGATGAGAGGAATATCGGGTCGTAGCCGCAGGAGGAAGGGGACCGCCCCAATATGGTCCTCATGCCCGTGGGTGAGCACTACCGCGACGATATCGTCGAGCCGGTCTTCTATTGCAGTGAAGTCAGGGAGGATGAGGTCGACGCCGGGTTGATCGTCTTCTGGGAAGAGCACGCCGCAGTCAACGATGAGCAGGCGGCCGTTAATCTCGAAGACGGTCATATTGCGCCCGACTTCCCCCAGCCCGCCCAGCGGGATAATCCGCAGGGTGTCGTTAGCCAGGGGTGGGGGTGTCGGCAGGTCAGAAAATGCGGCAGTCACGGCCTCATTTTACGTACTTTGGGCAAACTATGACATTTCGACCCGGGGGTGTTCCCCACCGGCGAAGTTTTTCGCTGGGACAATACCCGGCCATGCGCGTGTCCGCGTTCGGATGAGGCAGCCCTCCTGTCACCATCGAAGTATGACTGCTCAGCCCGCCACCTTCGCGGTGATATCGCACCGAGGGGACCACCCCACCCATCGTGAGAACACTCTGGCTGCCATCGAATCTGCCATGCGTATGGGAGTGGCTGCGGTGGAGATCGATATTCAACTTGCCGGAGATGGCTCGATTGCCGTCATCCATGACGCGACGACGGCGCGCCTGTGGGGCGATCCGCGCCCCGTCTCTGCCCATAGTGCTGCCAGTCTGGCTGCCCTGGGCAGTGGGGATTGCACGATTCCCACCCTCGACGCCGTTCTCGATCTGTCCGCCAGCTACGATATTCCGGTTATTCTCGACCAGAAAACTCCCGAGGTGGCACTAGCTGCCCTGGCGCTGTTGAAGAAGAAGGATCTGGAAGGACGAGTGGCATTCTGTGGGGAGTTGCCCGGTCTGGTTGAGGTGCGTGCCCACAGTGAAAGCACGGAGATTTACCTCAATGACGAGGGGCTCATCACGCCCGATATTCGCACCCTGGCTGCCTTGCGTCCGCGCGCCATTAACCCGCATTTCGCGGGTGTGAGTTGGGGGCTGATCCAGGCCGCCCACCAGTTTGGGATCAAAGTGTCTTGCTGGACCCCAACATCCGTAGCGGAGCTGTCTGCGATGGCGGCCCTCGGCGTCGATATGGTGATGACGGACGCTCCCCGCGTGGCTTTAGCGATGACGTCGGTAAGCTAACGCTATGGCTGACTATTCGGTACGTCCTGCCCGCGCGGCCGATGCTGGCGCGATCTGGCAGATCCAGCAGCAGGCGCTTCTGCAGGATATTGCGGCTGCCTGCGGAGGTGTGTGCCCTCCCGCCGCGCGGGAGGCAATCGGCCAGACCCCGGGGGCGCGCTCATGGGAAGTTACGATCACTGCGGCGCAGCCGAATAGCGCCGTCCTGGTGGCGCTGCGAGCGGATCGCGTAGTGGGATATGGTGCGTTGACGGCGCTCCCCGAGCCCGCCAAAACCCCGGATGGGCATGGCTCAATCGATGCCGAAATAACCGCCTTAGATGTGCGCGCGGCAGACCAGCGCTGCGGGCACGGCTCCCGGCTTTTAGCCGCTCTCATGGACAGTGCCCGCGAGTTTTGTGTGCGCGGGGTATGTACCTGGGTAATTGCGGGAGAAGAATCCCGCACCCGGTTCCTAACGGCGGCGGGATTCGCCCCCCTGGGCGTCAAACGTACCCTCGACGTGGGCGACGGTGATCTCACTCAACTCGGCTGGTACACCCTGCTTCCCTAACGCCAAGCCTGGAGCACTGTCGCTCGCATCCCGTGCGAGCGGTCTTCGTGTCCTTACTGCCGATATATCTCATACGCAGTGGGGCCGGTCAGATGACCGGCCCCACTGGCTTCTAGCTAGACGCGACTATTCGGCGTCGTCCTCGCGGCGACGGCGGGTGCGCTGACGGGGGCGACGCTGACGACGCTCTCCCTCGCGACGCTCCCCACGGTCATCATCGCGGCGGCTGCGTTCGCGCCGCTCGGGCGCTTCCTCGGCCTCAGCCGATTCTTCTTCGCCTTCGACAACCGCATGCAAGGAGAGTTTGCCGCGGTCATCAATCTCGGCCAGTTCCACCTGCACCTTCGTGCCGACCGGCAGGACGTCGTCGACGTTCTCCACCCGCTTCCCACCGACGAGGCGACGGATCTGGGAGATGTGCAGCAGCCCATCCTTGCCGGGGCTGAGGGAGACAAAAGCACCGAAGGTCGTGGTCTTCACAACCGTGCCAATGAACCGCTCCCCGATCTCTGGCATCTGCGGGTTGGCGATGGCGTTGACGGCCTCGCGAGCCGCTTCAGCCGAGGCGCCGTCGGCGGCCCCGATGTACACGGTGCCGTCGTCTTCGATAGTCAGCTCCGCGCCGGTGTCTTCCTGGATCTGGTTGATCATCTTGCCCTTGGGGCCGATAACCTCACCGATCTTATCCACCGGGATCTGGACGGCGATGATCCGCGGTGCGGTCGCAGCCATCTCATCGGGCGCGTCAATGGCTTCGTTCATGACGTCCAGGATGTGTAGGCGGGCGTCCTTGGCCTGGGCCAGAGCCTTGGCCAGTTCCTCGGAGGGGATGCCGTCGAGTTTGGTGTCCAGCTGGATGGCGGTGACGAATTCGCGGGTGCCGGCCACCTTAAAGTCCATATCGCCGAAGGCATCTTCGGCACCGAGGATATCGGTGAGGGCCGCATAGCGGGTTTCGCCATTAACGGTGTCACTCATCAGGCCCATGGCGATCCCGGCAACCGGAGCCCGCAGCGGCACACCGGCCTGCAGCAGGGACAGGGTGGAGGCGCAGACAGAGCCCATCGAGGTGGATCCGTTGGAGCCAAGCGCCTCAGAGACCTGGCGGATGGCGTACGGGAATTCCTCCCGCGCGGGCAGCACCGGCACCAGAGCGCGTTCTGCCAGGGCACCGTGGCCGATTTCGCGGCGCTTCGGGGAGCCGACGCGGCCGGTCTCACCGGTGGAGTAAGGCGGGAAGTTGTAGTGGTGCATGTAGCGCTTGTGGGTCTGCGGGCTGAGCCCGTCCACCTGCTGCTCCATGCGCAACATGTTCAGGGTAGTGACACCCAAGATCTGGGTTTCGCCCCGCTCGAAGATGGCCGAGCCGTGCACGCGCGGCAGTACCTCCACCTCGGCGGACAGGGTGCGGATATCGCGCAGCCCGCGCCCGTCCATCCGCACGCCTTCGGTCAGCACGCGGTGACGGATCAGTTCCTTGGTCAAGGAACGGTAGGCAGCGCCGAGTTCCTTCTCGCGGTCCTCGAAACGTTCGGCCAGCGCATCCAGCATGGCTTCGCGCCCCTCGTCCAGGGCTTCTTCGCGTTCCAGCTTCCCGGCGATGGTGATGGCCTGGCGGATGTGGTCGGTGCTGTAGTCGCGTACGGCCTCCAGCGCGTCATCCTCGTAGTCGGGGAAGAGCTGGAATTCTGCGGTCGGCTTAGCGGTGGTTTCTGCCACCACCTGCTGGGCCTCGCAGAGGGCGCGAATAAACGGCTTAGCGGCTTCCAGCCCCTGCGCCACAACCTCTTCGGTGGGAGCGGTGGCGCCCTGCTGGATGAGGTTCCAGGCGTTGTCGGTCGCTTCGGCTTCTACCATCATGACGGCGACGTCGTCGCCTACAATGCGGCCGGCCACAACCATCGCGAAGACGGCGCGCTCAAGTTCACTGAAACGTGGGAACGCTACCCACTGGTTGTCGATCAGCGCGATGCGTACGCCGCCGATGGGACCGGAGAACGGCAGGCCCGCGATCTGGGTGGACATGGAGGCGGCGTTAATGGCGACGACGTCGTAGGCGTCGTCCGGGTGGACGGCCATGACGGTTTCAATAATCTGTACCTCATTGCGCAGCCCCTTAACGAAGGAGGGGCGCAGCGGGCGGTCGATAAGGCGGCAGGCGAGGATAGCGTCCGTACCGGGGCGGCCTTCGCGGCGGAAGAAAGAGCCCGGGATCTTCCCGGCAGCGTACTGCCGTTCTTCCACGTCTACGGTCAGCGGGAAGAAGTCGAACTGATCGCGCGGCTGCTTCGAGGCGCTGGTGGCGGACAGGACCATAGTTTCGCCGTCGAGGTAGACGACGGCGCTGCCGGCGGCCTGGCGAGCCAGACGGCCAGTCTCAAAGCGGACGGTGCGCTTTCCAAATGAGCCGTTATCAATGACGGCTTCTGCAAATGTGATTTCGGGGCCTTCCATGGGCACCTTTCTGTTCTGGCGCGGCCCCACGGTCATCGATGGAAACGCCCGGAGCTAGTCCGGAAGCCACCACCGAGGACCGGGCGGGCCTGTGCGCGCTACTGATGGTGAAAACGGCCCGGGGATTGCCCGGGCCGGAGGTCGTCAGCGGCGAATGCCGAGACGTTCGATGAGGGAACGGTAACGTTCGATGTCGATGCTCTTGAGGTAGTCAAGCAGACGACGACGGCGACCAACCAGCAGCATCAGCCCGCGGCGCGAATGGTGATCGTGCTTGTGGGTCTTGAAATGCTCGGTCAGATCCTTGATGCGGCGTGATAGCAGAGCTACCTGCACCTCCGGAGAGCCGGTGTCCCCCTCATGGGTGGCGTACTCGGCGATAATCTGTTCCTTGACGTCCTTGGGTAGCGACACTCGCTTCTCCTTCTCTCGTTGCACAGCGCGCCGGGGCCTATTCTCCCGGGCATGACGCATCCGTGGCCGATATTCACGGCAACGGCCACCTTATCATGAGGCGAGGAGCTGCGCGAACCTCCCTCCCGGCCCCGGCGCTGTGCGATCAAACACCTACATCTGGCAGTCGCGCCCCAGAATGCAGTGTTTACTGGCCTAGAACTGCGCACTCCCCCGCGCCAGCATCACAATAAAGACCACCGCCCCGGCCACGATTACCGCCAGCACACTCCACTCCGCGCGGGTAAAGATCCGCCGGTGCCCCGCCTGTTTGCGGGCGATCACAAAGAGCGGCGTGAGTACCAGATAGGCGGTGAGCGAACCGAAGAAGTAGGTGGCTCCCCCAGCGATGATCAGCCACAGCCCATAGATGGTCGCTAACACCCCGATCACGTAATCTCGCCGCCGTACCGGCTGAGCGTCGGCTTCACTGGGAGTGAAGGAACTCGTCAGCTGGAACAGCGCCACCAGGGTATAGGGGATGAGGAAGACGCCGGAGGCCAGCAGGATTAAGAACTCGTATCCCTTGGCGCTAAACGCCGTGAGGATGAGGACTATTTGCACGCAAATATTGGACATCCACAGGGCCACTACCGGGGTCCCGTGACTATTGAGCGCGCCGATTTTTTCCGGGATGACGCCGTCGCCGGCTGGGATACGCAAGATCTCGGTGGCCAATAAAATCCACGACAACAGCACCCCGAACAGGGAGATTGCCAGCCCGGCGGAGATGAATTTTGCGCCCCACGGCCCGACCACATGCGCGAAGACACCCGCCAGGGAGGGGTCAGCCACGTGGGAGAGGTCAGTTTGGCTCATTGCTCCATACGAGAGCAGGTTGATGGCCACGTATAAGACCAGCACGAAAAGGAAACCGATAACCGTGGCCCGGCCAACGTCGCGTCGATGTCGGGCTCGACGGGAGAAGATGGAGGCCCCTTCCACCCCCGAGAATACCCAGACCGTAATGAGCATCATGCCGGCGATTTGACTGCCAATAGAGCCTAGCGTCGTCGTGGTACTCCCTTGATCATCTGCCGCAACTGTCACTCCCTCACCCCAGAAATTGTCGGTAAGGAATCCGGTTTTGAAAGCTAGCAAGGTCACGATAATGAAGACCACCAGCGGTACAACTTTTGCGATCGTGACGATAACATTCACCACCGCCGCAGTTTCTACGCCGCGCAGCACCAAGTAGTGCCAAATCCACAGGATAGCGGAGGCACACACGATTGCCATCCAGGTATTCCCGCCCGCGAATGCCGGAACAAAGGTTCCAATAGAGCTCATGAGTAGGACGAGGAAACCAACGTTGCCGATCCACACCCCGATCCAGTACCCCATGGCCGCGCAGAACCCGACGTAATTGCCGAAGCCAGTGCGGGCGTAACCGTAGATTCCGCCGTCCAGGTGTGGCCGACGCATCGCCAGCGATTGGAAAGAGAAGGCCAGCATGAGCATGCCGAATCCGGTGATCGCCCAGCCGATCATGAGGGGGCCGGGGGCAGCCGCGCGAGCCATCTGGGAGGGCAGCCCGAAGATTCCTCCCCCGATCATGGAACCGACGACGAGAGCGATGAGGGCGGGCAGGGCTAGACCGTGCTGCGG
>JAEWHO010000100.1 GCA_023387755.1 Actinomycetes bacterium
GTGCAGCAGCAGCGAATCCCGGTTCTCAATCTCTCCGGCCACGTGATACGGCAGCCCACAGTTCGCGAAGGATACATACGGGCCGGCCTCGAACACAATAATCTCAGCATTTTCGTCGAGACGGCGGGCGCGGGCGGCGGCTGACATACCGCCAGCGACGCCTCCAATAACGAGCAATTTCATGGACGTGAGCCTTTCCAGATACGAGTAGTGGGGTGCGCCGGAAGGAGGGGCCGGGTCAGGCCAGGGATAGGAACAGCTTGCGCAGTTGTGCGATTTCCTCGCTGCTGTGGTGGTCTGCGCGCGAGCAGCGTTCGATAGCTGCTAGAGCCATCGCGAAGGTCGCCCGATCGACGGCTTTATTAGCCGCCATCATCTGAGGGAGGACGTCTAGGCAGGCGGCATCGTCGTCGAGCTGTTTAATAACCGAATCGAGTTGACCGCGTGCACGGGCCAGGCGGTTGCGCATAGCTCGCCGTTCAGCGGAATCCAAATGTAAACCCATAGCCGAAAACTCCCCATGCGGAACTACTATCACCATATACCCTAGGGGGTATATGGGGGAGCTGGCAATTTAACTGGCGGGAGTATTGGAATTACGCTGTGCAGCTCGCTGCATCACCTGGGTGAGCCGGTTGGCAGCAGCCACCACCGCTTGGGCGTGTAGCCGAGCGGGCTGGCGGCCCATACGTTCAATTGGCCCGGATACTGACACGGCCGCGATGACGCGCCCGGAAGGGTTGCGTACCGGGGCAGATACGGAGGCGACGCCGGGTTCGCGTTCACCCACCGATTGGGCAAATCCGCGGCGGCGGACGGCCGATAGGACGGTGGCGGAGAAGGCGGCCCCGTGCAAGCCTCGGTGGAGGCGTTCGGGTTCCTCCCAGGCCAGCAGTACCTGCGCTGCAGAGCCGGCGAGCATAGACAACGTGGCCCCGACCGGGATGGAATCGCGCAGGCCAATTTCCCGCTCCGCAGCGGTAACGCAGATGCGGTGATCGCCCTGCCTGCGATAGAGCTGCGCGGACTCACCGGTGTGGTCGCGCAGGATTTTCAGGATCGGCGCGGCGGCGGCCAAGAGGCGATCCTCGCCCGTTGCGGAGGCGAGTTCATTGAGCCGCGGCCCGAGGATAAAACGCCCTTGCATATCGCGGGCGACGAACCGGTGATACTCCAGGGCAACGGCTAAACGGTGCGCGGTCGGGCGCGCGAGTTTGGTGGCCGCGACGAGTTGGGCCAGTGTTGCCGGGCCGGATTCCAGGGCTCCCAGAACGAGTGCCGCCTTATCGAGCACTCCCACACCACTCGAGTTGTCCATGAATCCATCATGCCATCTCAAAAATTGAGACGCAAATGCTAAGCGTGATTATTCCGGGAAGATTTACCCGCATGAGATCGATGACGCTAGCGGAAAAAGTGTGGCGCGACCATATTGTGCATGCAGGCAGCGGGGGTGAACCCGACCTGCTTTACATCGATCTGCACCTGCTCCATGAAGTCACCTCCCCGCAGGCATTCGACGGGCTGCGCCTGGCCGGCCGGCCGGTACGCCGCCCGGATTTAACCCTAGCCACCGAAGATCACAACACCCCCACCGAGGATATTTTCCGCCCGATTGCCGATGCCACCTCCCGCCTACAGGTGGACACTCTGCGCAAGAACTGCGCTGAGTTCGGGGTCCGGTTGCACTCGCTGGGAGATGTGGAACAGGGGATCGTGCACGTCGTCGGCCCCCAGTTGGGGCTCACCCAGCCGGGTATGACGGTCGTGTGCGGAGATTCCCACACCTCCACTCACGGCGCATTTGGAGCGCTCGCCTTCGGGATCGGCACGTCCGAGGTTGAACATGTCCTCGCCACCCAAACCCTGCCGCTGCGCCCATTTAAGACGATGGCAATCAACGTTGATGGCCGCCTGCCGGAAGGCAGCACCGCCAAGGACCTCATCCTCGCCGTCATTGCGAAAATTGGGACCGGCGGGGGCCAAGGATACGTCCTCGAATACCGTGGCAGCGCTATCGAAGCGCTCTCCATGGAAGAACGTATGACGGTGTGCAACATGTCCATCGAAGCCGGGGCGCGCGCAGGCATGATCGCCCCCGACGAGACCACCTTCGCCTACCTTAAGGGGCGCCCCCACGCTCCCCGGGGGCGCGATTGGGAGGACGCCGTCGCCTATTGGCGCACCCTGCGCACCGACCCGCAGGCCACCTACGACGCGGAAGTACACCTCAACGGAGCCGAGATCACACCCTACGTCACCTGGGGAACGAACCCGGGTCAGGGGGCACCGCTATCCGCGTGTGTGCCAGATCCGCAATCATTTCCCGACGACGGCGCTCGCCACGCTGCCGCCCACGCCCTGGAATATATGGACTTGCAGCCCGGGCAGCCGCTGCGCGACATCGCCATCGACCAGGTGTTCATCGGCTCGTGTACCAATGGCCGGATCGAGGATCTGCGAGCCGCAGCAGCGGTGATGAAGGGACGCGTGAAGTCCCCGCAGGTCGAGCGGGTCCTGGTGGTGCCAGGGTCGGCGCGGGTGCGGGAAGCCGCGATTGCGGAGGGTCTGGATCAGGTGTTTACCGATTTTGGGGCCGAATTTCGGTTCGCCGGGTGCTCGATGTGCTTGGGAATGAATCCGGACCAAGTGCCTGCCGGGCAGCGGGCGGCGTCCACCTCTAACCGGAACTTTGAAGGGCGGCAAGGCAAAGGATCACGCACTCATCTGGTAAGCCCGCAGGTGGCTGCGGCCACCGCGATCTGCGGACACCTGGCTAGCCCGCAGGATGTGAAGGAGTCGGCATGAGTTTCCGCAAACATACGGGTATCGGGGTTCCGTTGGAGCGCACCAATGTGGATACCGACCAGATCATTCCCGCCGTGTATCTCAAACGGGTGACGAAATCCGGTTACGACGACGCCCTGTTCGCAGCCTGGCGGCGGGAGGATAACTTCGTCTTGAACGACCCCGCCTACGCTGGCGGATCAGTGCTGGTTGCCGGGGCCGATTTTGGTACCGGCTCCTCCCGCGAACATGCGGTATGGGCGCTACGTGACTACGGTTTCACCGCCGTCCTCAGCCCTCGATTTGCCGATATTTTCCGCGGAAACTCGGGCAAACAGGGCCTGCTCACCGGGCAGATCACCGAGGAGGCGCGGGCGGAACTCACCCGCCGCCTGCGGGCTGAACCGGGTGCAGAAATTACCGTGGATTTAGAGGAAAAAACCGTCACCTGTGGGGATTTTTGCTGCACTTTTGAGGTTGATGATTACACTCGGTGGCGGCTGCTAGAAGGCTTGGACGATATTAGCCTCACCTTGCAGCATGAGGATGCGATTGGTGCCTACGAAGCTTCCCGACCCACCTTCAAACCGCAGACTCTCTAGCGGCGATGCCCGGCCCAAGGGGGGATCGGTAGAGCATTGCTGCATAGGTGGCACGGGTGGCGTGCCCTGGTCGGGGAGCGCCGGTGGAGTAATTCAACCGCGTGCCCGCACGCATCCGAGCGGCGAAACGCCTACAGTAGGGGGAGGCAGTTTTCCAAGTGCGCCCTGCTGCCGGGCAGATGAGGATGACATGGACTCGGTGTTACGGGTTAACGGTGGACGGCCTCTCCACGGGGAAATCACCGTGCGGGGAGCGAAGAACTTCGTCTCCAAAGCGATGGTGGCTTCGCTGTTGGGAACTACGCCGTCGACCTTGCGTAACGTCCCGCAGATCCGCGATGTGGAAGTCGTTTCCGGGCTGCTAACCATTCACGGGGTCTCAGTGGACAATGATCCCGAAAGCGGCACGCTTTATATGGACCCATCCAATGTGGATGTGGCCCGCCTGGCTGATATTGACGCCCATGCCGGCTCGTCTCGTATCCCGATTCTGTTCTGTGGCCCGCTCCTGCATCGCCTCGGTGAGGCGTTCATCCCTGATCTGGGGGGCTGCCGCATCGGCGACCGCCCTATCGACTACCACCTGGAAATCCTGCGGAAATTCGGGGCGAAGGTCGATAAGTTCACCGATACGGGCATCCATATTACGGCTCCGCACGGGTTGAAGGGGATGAAACATCGCCTGCCCTATCCCTCGGTGGGATCGACTGAGCAGCTCCTTCTTACCGCCGTTATGGCGGAAGGGAAAACCGAGCTGTCCAATGCGGCGATTGAACCGGAGATTATGGACCTCATCTGTGTGCTGCAGAAGATGGGGGCTCTCATCTCGGTAGACACCGACCGCACTATCCGTATTGAAGGGGTCGAAGAACTTACCGGCTTCACGCACACCGCCCTATGTGACCGCATCGAGGCGGCATCGTGGGGTGCAGCCGCACTTGCTACCGGCGGGGAAGTGATGGTGAAGGGGGCCACCCAGCCGGAGATGATGACCTTCCTGAACACATTCCGCAAGGTGGGCGGGGCGTTCGATATTACCGACGACGGTATTCGCTTCCTGCACCCGGGCAAAGCACTGAAATCTATTGTCTTAGAAACAGATGTGCATCCCGGCTTTATGACGGACTGGCAGCAGCCGCTCGTGGTTGCCTTAACCCAGGCGAAAGGGCTCTCAATCGTGCACGAAACCGTGTACGAGAACCGGCTCGGTTTCACCGACGCTCTGCGGGCAATGGGCGCCCAAATCCAGATCTACCGCGAATGTCTGGGAGGCCTGCCCTGCCGATTTGGCCAAATGAACTACTACCATTCAGCCGTGATCTCCGGGCCGACTCCACTGGAGGCCCGGGATATTACGGTGCCGGATCTACGCGGCGGCTTCTCCCATTTGATTGCGGCACTGGCCGCTCACGGCACCTCTAATGTGCGTGGGATTTCATTGATCAACCGCGGGTATGAGAACTTCCTGGGTAAGCTCGCGGATCTTGGTGCCGAAGCTGAATTGGTGAATCATGGGTGAGTCTCGCCGTCACAGTGGAGCTTACCGATTCTTCGAGTATGTCCTGCGTCCCATCGTCGCGGCGTACACCAAACCCACTTGGCAGGGAGTAGAGAATCTCCCCGAGGGGGGATTCATCGCCGTCTCCAATCACGTCACTAATATTGACGCCCTCACCTTCGGGCATTTCCTGGTGGCTAATGGGGTACCGGTAAAGTTCCTGGCTAAGCAGGAGATGTTCGATCTCCCGGTGATTGGGCGACTCTTTGCTAAGGCAGATCAGATCCCCGTGCAACGCAATACCGCCACCGCCCGCCAGGCTCTAGTGGCCGCAGAGGCAGCCCTAAAACGTGGGGAATGTATCGGTATTTTCCCAGAAGGCACCCTCACCCGAGACCCAGACATGTGGCCTATGGCCGCAAAAACCGGGGCGGCGCGCCTAGCACTGACTACTGGTGTGCCGGTCATACCTATCGCTCAGTGGGGTACCGAAACCGCCATCAACCGCTACAGTAAGGTGCCCAAACCGCGCCTGCGCGTGCCGGTGACCGTGCGTGCCTTACCACCGGTAGACCTCGACGATCTGCGCGCCTTGGAATACACCCCGGAGGTTGCTAAAGAGGCCACCCGTCGCATTATGGCTGACCTGACGGCGGGCGTGGCCGCGATCCGCGGAGAGGAACCACCCGCTCGGGTCTATGACATTCGCGTCGACGGCGATCCGCGCCCCAAGAAGAAGAAGCGGCAGTCATGAGCGACGTATGCGTCCTCGGGACGGGAGCGTGGGGAACCACTTTCGCCACGGTCATCGCAGACGGGGGTCGGGATTGCCTGCTGTGGGGACGCAGCGAAGATACGGTTGCCGACATTAATACCCGCCACCAGAATTCCTCCCGCCTACCCGGCTTTGTATTGCCTGACCGGATCACCGCCACCACCGACTTGACCGCTGCGGTGGCCGAGGCGAGCGTCGTCGTCGTGGCTCTACCATCGCAGACGGCACGCACGGTCCTGGCCCGCATCCCTCACCTGGCTCCCGATGTGACGGTGGTGTCCTTGATGAAGGGGGTGGAACTGGCCACCGATATGCGGATGAGCCAGATGCTCGCCGATGTGCTGCCGATTAGCGCGGAGCAGGTGGTGGTAGTTTCTGGGCCGAATCTGGCGAAGGAGATCGCCGCTAAACAACCTACCGCCACCGTGATGGCCGGGGCCGATCCGCAGCGCGCTCAGGCCATCGCCACGATGTGCATTACCGATTATTTCCGGCCCTATACCAATTCCGATGTGATCGGCGTGGAGCTCGGAGGCGCGGTAAAGAATGTTATTGCCATTGCGGTGGGAATGGCTGCCGGAGCAGGCTACGGGGATAACACCAAGGCCACGCTGATTACGCGAGGACTGGCCGAGATCACGCGACTGGCGATTACACTCGGTGCAGAGCCGGCCACGATGGCGGGCTTGGCCGGGATGGGGGATCTCGTTGCCACCTGCGCTTCGCCATTATCGCGTAATCACACTTTTGGTGCTCACCTGGGGCGGGGGCTGAGCGTGGATGAAGCGATCGTGGCCACCGGTGGCACTGTGGAAGGAGCGAAGACGTGCCAGTCGGTGCTGGAGCTGGCGCGGGCCCACCAGGTGGATATGCCGCTAACGGAGGCGGTTGTCGCTGCCGTACATCACGGCCTGAAACTACGGGCGATGGAATCGATGCTGTTATCGCGGCCCCATAAAGACGAGCGTGCCTAGGTGGCGGGTATAAAAAAGTGACCCCCGGATGGGGGCGACTGTGTTTAGGGGAGCGTTATTTGCTCAGCCACATGACGTTCGTGCCGCAGCGTTGTGCGAAGTCAGCGGGAACGTCAGCTTGTTTTGCTACCCCCTGGATATCGACCTGCTGACCGAAGCGGTAGGACTGGCCGTTAATGGTTACGGTGTCCTTACCGTCATATTCGGCGCCGGACGGGGCAATGATCGGGGTGGGTTTGCCGCCACCGGGAACCGGTACGAAAGCGATACAGCCGCCCTGACCGACGACGATTTTGCCGTGCTGGGCACTCGCACCTTCAGCGGCTTTATCGGAGGTCAGCAGAATCTTGCCGTGGACCTCTTTACCCTCAATAGCGCCACCGGCAGCGGGGTCCGAGGATGAGGCTTCGCTCGGCGTCGCGGCGGGCGAGTCGGTGGGGCGGGTGGCCTCGTTCGTTGGCGTCTGGGTGACCGTAACAGTAACGGTGGGCTGAGCCTTCTCATCTTCGACTGAGGAGGTGCAGGCTCCCAGGGCCAAAACACTGGCGGCCGCACATACAAGAATGGTTCGACGCATAAGTACTCCTCAATCTGTCCGGGGCGCCGGATTTAGCTATGCCCGCTACTTCCAGCCACCTTAGCGCGGTCTGTCGGAGCCCTCATCTTGAGGGGAAGGTTTATGCTAGTTGAGATGAATAGCACCGTGAATTCTCAGCGTCCTCGGGTCGTTATCCTCATCGGTGGCGTCTCCGGTGAACACTCCATTTCCTGCCTAACTGCGGCAGGAGTCTTACGCAATATAGACCAGGAGCGGTTCGACGTCGTCGTCGTTGGGATTACCCGCACCGGCGATTGGGTGCACCTCCCCGCGGACCCGGCCCCGCTGGACGGCGGTAAGGCTGAGGTCCCTGCGCACGCGCCGGCGGTGATGTTGGGACGGCGCGGCGGCGTCACCCATCTGCTCGGCATCGATGGCACCGACCTGGGCCCAGTGGATGTGGTGTTTCCGCTACTGCACGGTCCCTTCGGGGAAGACGGGACGGTCCAGGGGCTGTGCGAGATGCTCGGGGTGCGCTATGTGGGCTCCGGCGTGTTTGCCTCCGCCGCCGGAATGGATAAGTACCGCACTAAGGTGGAGTTGGCCGCCGCCGGGCTGGAGGTTGGAACCTACCAGGCAGTCCACGCTGACCAGTGGCTCGCCGACCGTGACGCGGTGCTGGAACGTTGCCAGCAGATGAACCTGCCGTTGTTTGTGAAACCCGCGCGGGCTGGCTCGTCGCTCGGTATCAGCAAGGTGACCGCGTGGGAGGACTTGCCCGCTGCAATTGAGGAAGCCCGCCAGCACGATCCGCGCATGATTATTGAGCAGGGTGTACAGGCCCGCGAGATTGAGGTGGCTGTGCTCCAGGGGCGCGACGGCCAGCCCCCGCGGGTGGCACCGGTGGGGGAAGTGGTGATGAACCTCCCGCCAGGCGCGTTTTACGATTGGGAAACCAAGTATTTTGCGCACGACGACGCCGTCACCATGGCCTGCCCCGCGGACCTACCTGCTGACCACGCCCAGGCCATTGCTGCTGCGGCCGCCCAAGCGTTCACTGTGCTGGGCTGCGAAGGACTGGCGCGGGTGGATTTCTTCTATGACGGCAGCAGCTTCCTCATCAACGAGATCAACACGATGCCCGGGATGACGCCGTACTCGATGTACCCGTTCATGTGGGGCAAAGCCGGGCTGAGCTACCGGGAACTGGTAACCGAATTGATTGAGGTGGCCTTAGCGCGGCCGGTAGGCCTGCGGTAACTGGGAAAGCACGGCGCGGCCGGTAGGCCTGCGGTAACTAAGTCGGCACAGCCTGCGCTAGTTCGATGCGCGCGGGGCCGTTACATCGGTGGGGCCGACACATTCACGCTGCGCTGGCGCTACGTTAGCGGCGCTCTGCAGGGCCACTAAGATACCGGTGGGCTGGTCGATTCCGGCTTGGACGGGGACGACTACTTCCAGGGCGGGGCTACGGCCGTAGGTGAGGAATACCCAGGCATCTTTCGGAGCGTGGGCGGGCAGGAGCGGTGAGTCTGCCTCCGGGTTGATCCAGTCCACGCCGGCGTCGTCCTTCGCATTCTCCCCGCTTACGGCCAGGCACCGGTCGGTGGTGGGCGGCGGCGGTTCGATTCCGCAGCGGATCGTGATGGGATATTCAGCGGTGCCGTAGGCGACGGTTGCCTGCGCGTCGGTCGAGATTCGTTCCAGGCCTGCCAGCGTGCGGGGGAGTCGCTGCAGCATGCGGGCGCAGACGGGATCCGGCGCGGCAGGCGCGGCCTCCAAGTGGGTGACGGGGCTGCATCCCACGAGGGCGACGCTCAGCGCAACCAACACCGGGAGTACAGACAGTTTCTTCACCCTTCCACGCTACCGCGTTTTGTTCCCTGGCGGTGGGCCGCAACCTTTCGCGTGCCGCCTGCGACCAGTTAAGGTGCAGATGTGGTCCTCACTGTTGCTGATCTGTCCGAAGATGAGATTCTCGCTCGCCTCACCCCGCTGTTTCCGCCGCCGCATGGACCGGTGGCCAACGGGGACGACGCCGCCGTCGTCTCCACTCCTGATGGCACGGTGGTGGCCTGTACGGATGTGCTGGTGCAGGGGCGGCATTTCCGCACCGATTGGTCGAGCGGCGCTGACGTCGGTTGGCGGGCGGTGATGCAGAATCTGTCTGATATTTCCGCTATGGGGGCGCGCCCAACGGCGATCCTCATCGATCTGGTTCTCCCCGGTGAGTTGCCCTTTGCGTGGGTGGAGGATTGCGCTCGCGGGATAGCCAATGCCTGCCAGATCGGATCACTCATCTGGGGTGCCCCGGTCGGAGTGGCAGGTGGGGACTTATCCGGCGGGGACGCAGTCGTCCTCGCAATTACTGCCCTCGGGGATATGGCCGGCGCGTCGGCGCGGGGCCGTTCGGGCGCCCAGGCTGGCGATGTTGTTGCGGTGATCGGCCAGGTGGGGTGGTCTGCGGCGGGTCTGGCGCTCGCCGAGGCTGGTTACGCCGCCGCCACGGACGCTGGCACCGGGGCGAGACCGCTGCCCGCTATCGCCCGCCAGGCACTGACGCGGTTCCGCCGCCCCGCCCCGCCACTGCGCTATGGCCGTCAATGCTTGCAGGTGAACGCGCTCATGGACATCTCGGATGGCGTGGTGCGCGATGCGGAGCGGATGGCGCGAGCGAGCGGCATGCATATCGACCTTGATGCGGCTGCGATCGCGGCCCTGTGCGCACAGTCGCCCCTGCTGGAGGTGGCCCGGCTGCTGGAACCGAGGGCCATGCCGGCCGATCTTCAGGGCGTTGTGCGCCGCTGGATTATGGGTGGGGGAGAGGATCACGGGCTGCTGCTCACCTGCCCGGCGGAGAAGCTCCCAGCGGGGGCGCAGGTTATTGGGAAGGTTGACGACGGCGCTGCCTGCCTCACGTTGGGGAGGGAACCTATTGGGGGTCAGGGCTGGGATCATTTTCGGCGCGGCTAGTGCGGGCGTGGGGATGGGCAGGGCAGCTGGCTGGAAAGCAGAAAGCCCCGGTCGAAAAACCGGGGCAACTGACGGTCACGTATTTAGGCGTTACGAGCGACCTTATTCGCCTTCAGGCACGAGGTGCACACGTTCAGGCGCTTGGGGGCGCCGTTTACCAGGGCACGCACCCGCTGAATGTTCGGGTTCCACCGGCGGGAGGTGCGCACGTGCGAGTGCGAGACGCTCTTGCCGAAAGAGGGGCCCTTGCCGCAGACGTCGCAGTTGGCAGCCACGATGGTTCTCCTCGGGTTTCGCTTCCCCGCTCTCGCGGGATATTTATGGGCACCTGCCGATGGCAGGGCGTTGCCAGCCACAAATGTGGCAACCGGTTCAGGATACCGAGAAAACCGCCGAATAGCCAAACTGCCACCGCAGTGCCATATCCCACACCCTCATCTTTGCGGCCCGCTGAGTGCGCGTTCGGTTGGGAACTGACCCCCAAAGCGCGGTAGCCTGCCTGTAGTTATGATCACGACGCTCACTGCCGATATTGCTCGCCGCTGGCTCACCGAAGGGGTGAGGCAGCTGGCGGCTGTGCGCACGCGTGTGGACGCTCTCAACGTCTTCCCGGTGCCCGATGCAGATACCGGCACCAATGTGGTTCTTACCGTCTCGGCGGGTATGCGTCGCGCCCAGCAACTCCCGCCGGATGCCTCCCTACCCGCACTCACGGCCGCGGTGGCGCACGGCGCGCTATGGGGGGCGCGTGGCAACTCTGGGATAATTATTTCGCAGGCCTTCCAGGCCGTTGCCCGCACCTTCGCGCAGGTACCAGAGGCCGGCCCCACCCATCTAATCCAGGCGTTAGATGCCATCGCTCTAGCCGCCCATGACGCCGTAGCCGAACCGGTTGAGGGCACCATCATTACCGTATCCAGGGCGGTCGCGGACGCCGTCGTGCAACTGCCGGTGGATACGAGCCTGGCGGAGGTTGCTGCCACCGCGCACCGTGCCGGCATCGCCTCCCTGCTCGAAACTGGTGAGCAGCTGCGGGAAGCCACCGGCGCACAGGCCACCTTCGATGCCGGCGCCGCCTCCTTCGTGGTCCTCCTAGACGCCCTCGCGCACGCCCTCGGGGTGGAGGATAGGCCCGCGATCCCGTGGGAGAGCGCCACTGACACCCCCGAAGGGCACGCCTGCCCAGAGCTGGGAGGTGGCGAGTTCGAGGTCATGTATGTGGTGCAAACGGACCGCCGCCACGCTCACCAGCTGCGCTCCCATCTGCGTAGCGTGGGCCAGAGCGTGGCTGTGGTGGCCGGGCAGGATCAGCACTGGCATGTGCACGTCCACCTGGATGATCCCGCCCAGGCACTGCCCGATATTCCCGCCCAACAGGTGGCGGTGCGTAACCCGCACACTCCCGCGGATCACCCCCGGGTGGTCGCTACCTGCACCGCGCCCGGACTGTTAGAGCACCTGGCACGCTGCGGCGCCGTCGCCCTCCTGAACCCCACCCGCGATGCACTCATCCAAACCCTCATAGATGCGCCCGCCGCCACCATCCTGCCCGCCTCCGAGACGATTACGGCTATGGCCCGGGAAGTGGCGGATGATCCGCTTATCAAAGCCGAAGGGATTACGGTCCAGGTGGCCGATACAGACTGTGACCCGCATGTATTCGCTGCCTGCGCCGAATGGGGGGTGGCGCAACTCGTGGACGAGCACGCCCACCCGCACCCCATCGCGAATGATGTGGCCGCTGAGGCGCGCGTCATCGACATCACCGCCAATAGCGCCCACCAGGTGGAATCCCTGGCGGCCGCGGCACTCCGGCAGTTGCACCCCGAGGGGGAACCGGTGACGGTATTCGTCGGCGATACCCCGCTCGCACCCGTCCTGGCCGCGGCTATCCGGCAGGCGTTGCCGGACAGTGACGTCACTGAGCTTCCCTCCGCGCAGCG
>JAEWHO010000019.1 GCA_023387755.1 Actinomycetes bacterium
ATGAAACCCGTATAACTCATCAGGCCCTCATAGACGGCCCCGAGCTGGTTAATCCCCAGGTTCGCGTACGAAATAAAGCCGCGCTCCCCGCTGGAACGTTTAGACAGCAGCAGGCGTTCCAGTACGCGCTGTAAGGCGAGGTTCGATAGGCCCACCTCATCGATGAGGGCGGTGGCGTTGGGGGCGAAGAGGTCCGCCTGGAGCGGTTCAAAGACCAGGCCCTCCTGCGGAGCCTCGACCTCGCGCGGGCGCAGATCACCGTTGACCAGGCGGAACAGGAGATTCAGAGACTCGTACAGGTGCGTGCCCTGCTGGGAACGCTGAGTTGATAGCTCAACCTGGACCAGTTCGCGCAGACGGTCCAGGCCGTAGCCGGCGTCGTATTCGCCCGCGCCCTTCGGGAGCACACCCAGCTCCGGGGACGCCTCCGCGTACAGGAGGAAGAGGATGCGGTAGAGGAAACGCAGGGACTGGCGGGCCAGCGCCGGGCCGGTGACTGTTGCGTGCGCTGTTCCGGCGCGGCGGGCGAGCACGTCATTCGCAATAATTTCAATCGACTCGCGGATGCCATCGCGCAAATCCTGGGACACTCCGACCGCATGCTGGCGCGACTCATCCAGCCGCTCCGACCACCAGATCGTGCCATCTGGCCCCGGCATGAGGCTGCTGCGGGAAAAGACCGCGAGCAGACGGTTCACTTCCCCCATCACCGCAACGTCATTACGTTCGGCAATGAGCTGCACGTCCGCCGCCAAGTAACGCCCCTCTGGCCAGCGTTCCCGCTCCGTCAACACCAGGAAAGGTCCAGCGGAGATGACGATGAAATCCGGGGTGGGGTCAGAGAGGTAGAGGTTGGAGACGACCGCGCCGACGGGCTCGGCTGGGCCGGGCGCGGCGGCGCGTTCCCGCGAGGTGCCGCGCTCCGTGCCGGAGCCGCGGCCCTCGCGGGCGTCGGTGCCTACGCCGACGTCACTGCCGCTGCGCGCTTTACTGCCGAGCCGCTCGTAGTTGCCCAGCAGACGGGAGGTCGTAAAGAGGTCGTCAATCCCGCCTTCTGGCGGCGTAGCCGTCAGCCACAGAACCTGCTCGGCCAGGCGCACGCCCGTCACCGTATAGTCCGTATGCCCCCGCTCGAAGGTCAGCTCCGTTTCCGCCTGCCCGTAGCCGCAGACCTGGCGCAGCAAAGCCGAGACGCGAGCGACGTCGTCGGGCGTACTCCCCAGATCTGTGAGGGCCGAGCCGGTGAGGCGGGAGAATAACGCGATCAGCTCGCCGCGCAGCCCGGCAAAACGGGAGCTCGGGGAGTCATCCAGGCCCTTCCATTCGCGCACCAAGTCACGCTGCGCGGACCCGAAGGTTTTGCCCTTATCCGCCGTGAAATAGTGTTCGCTAATCCACTCTTCGACGTTAAAGAACGAGTCAAAGACGCTCATGAATCCTCCGGCACAATCACCAGCAGCGGGCGGACCAGCTGCTGCGCGGGCTTCATCTGCGTGGCGAGCTCATGCTCCTTAGCCACCTGGTCACGGCGCTCCCGCAGCTCACTACGCTGCACCAGCGCGCCTGCCTCCTCATCCCACCGCTCGGCCCGCTCCAGCCAGCGCTCCAACGCCTGCAGCGGCGCCTGCTTAATCGTGGCCGCAACCATGCGCAAATAGTTCTCACCCGCGGTGACGGCCTGCGCGCAATCCAAGCCGGTGACGTCCACCGGGCCCGGGTTGGACGCGCTAATCAGCTCCGCACCCACATGGCCGAGCGGGGTACAAAAACCATCAGTCACCTGCATAAAGGAGCGGGTGATGATCTGCCCGCGCTGATTCGTGATCGTGCCCAGCAGCAGGTAGGTGGGCTGGTCGACCGGCCCGCGCACCGCCAGCACCTCGTTGTGGGACAGGGACGCGAGCGCCCGGTCCGAGGCCCAATCCAGAACCGGATGCAGCGGGCCCAGGAAGTGGGCGGCCGGCCAGTTCGTGTCCTCCTGCTGTTGCGCCGTGCGCAGCGCGCTTTCCCCGACCACCGGTGTAGTCGCCAGTTGGAGGCGTTCGGTTACCCGGCGTTCGCGCAGATAATCGCGCGGTAGGAAGGCTAGGCGGCGCGCCAGATCGGGTGGGGGAGTGAGGGAGGCGACGCCGTCAGCGACCCGCCAGTCCACCTTCTCGTGCGGGTCCCCGAAGGCTTCCGCGAGGGCTTCTTGCAGGAAGTCCAGGTCCGTTGCGAACATGCCGCCGCGCTCGCGCACGCGCGGCGCCGGGGGCGCCTGGGTGGTGACGGAGTCGATCGGGGCATCCAGGAAGTCAAAGAAGTCGAAGTCGTCCGTCGGCGGGACCGCGTCGTCGAGCGGGCGCTGCTCGGCCAGGACTTTTGCGATCGCGCGTTCTTCGGCTTCTACCGAGTTCTTGCCCATAATCGAAGCGACGTCCGGCAGGATCTTGTGGGCCGCGTGTTCCTTCTCCATAAGTTTGGTTAGGACGCGCAGGTCGCCGGAGAACTTTTCTGAGGACGGCTGCAGCAGGAGGGTGGAAATATCGGGCGGGTTGTGTTGCCCGTACCGGTCGATGCGGCCGTTACGCTGCTCGATGCGGATCAGCGACCACGGAATATCGAAGTGCACCAGCACGTGACACTGCGAGTGCAGGTTCACACCCTCGGAGGCGACATCGCCGGTAATGAGCACCCGCAGCGGCGAGTTACCGCGCTTGAACTCCTCGACGATCTCTTGCTGCTCCATGTCTGTGAGGCCGCCGTGGAGCAGGCCGAAGGCCTGCGGCGGGAGTTTCAGCGCCTTTGGCAGGGTGCGCTCCAAGTACTTCAACGTGGCTATCCGCTCCGCGAAGATCACCGCGCGCGTATCGGGGGGCGCGCCTGCGGGCGCGCCCTCGGCAGCGCTCCTGTCCGTGCCTGCGCGCGCGGCAGGCGCATCGGCACTGCCCACCCCTTTTTGTTGCAGCAGCTCCACGAGGGCGTCGAGCTTGCCGCTCGGCTCGCGGGTTGCCTGCTCTGCCAACGACCGCAGCCGCTCGAGGTCCTCCCGGGACTGGGCGCTGCGCGGGGGCGCCGTCGTCGGGGTGGCGGCTCCACCATCTGCGGGGCGCGCCGTCGTCGGGGTTGCGGCTCCGCCATCTGCGGGGCGCGCCGTCGTCGCCCGTTTATTCAGTGTTGCCAGGCGGGCATCCACGGTTTCGAGCAGGGCCGCCGGGGAGGAGAGGAACGCTTTGGCGAGCGTCCAGCCGAAGAGCGGTTCGCTGCCCGTGTACAGCCAGTTGGCGGCGAGCTCGGCGGCGACCGCGTCCTCCGCGGGCGAAGGCTGGACCAGGATATTGCGCGGCTCCTGCCGTTCAGCCCACGCCGCCCCCACTTCCGCGGCGACCTCCGGGCTGTAGCGGTGCCGGCGCACGATCAGCTGCTTCGCGGCTTCCTCGTTGATCTCGCCGCTGGGGGAGACGGCGGTCGGGTCGAGCAGGCGGATGAGTTCGGCGAAGGAATCGCGGTTGCCGTTATGCGGGGTGGCGGACGCGAGGATCAGCGCGTCCGTGCGCGGGGCGAGAATGCGGGCGAGCTCGTTATTTTGGGTGCGGCGATTCATGAGGTTATGCGATTCATCAATGACGACGGCGTCCCACCGGCGTTTGCGCAGATGCTCGCGGTAGCGCGGGGACTTCAAGGTGTCGATGGAAATGATCGCGCGCTTAAAATACGTGAACGGGTTGCGGGTGGCCGGGATCTGCTGGCGGATCCGTTGGATGCCCTGCGAGTCCAGGCGCACAAACGGCAGGGCGAAGCGGCACCACATTTCGTGCTGCATCTGCTCCAGAACGTGCCGGGGCGTGACAATCAGGATATTTTCGCCCCGCCCACGAGCCACCAGTTCGGACAGGATCATGCCGATCTCGAGGGTTTTGCCGAGACCCACGGCGTCGGCGATGAGGATGCGCGGGCGCACGTTGCCCGCGTCCAGCGCTTTGGCGACGGCGATGTGTTGGTAGGTGAGCCGGTTGGCGAGCATCTGCCCGGAGACCGCCAGCTCCTGCGAGGTGGTGGGCTCCGGGGTTTTACGCAGGATGGTTTCGAGGAAGAGCCGCGACTTGCGGTAGCGCGGGGAATCGTCGGCAATAATATGGGCCTGCCGCGGGTCGACGACGGTAATGTCGTCCAGCTCGGAGTAGAAGGCTGCCTCACAATCGCGGACCAGCTCGCTGAGCCCGCGGGCGCGGATCAGCGTGCCCGACGTAGTGGCTTCCGTAGAGGTGACGAGCCAGTCCTCGTCCCGGACGCGGACAGTCGAGCCCGGGGCGACGTTTAGGGGTGCGGGGTGCGACGTCGCAGCGGTCGGTTGCGCGGTCGGTGTGGGTTCTCCTGCGGGCGCGCCGTCGATCGCCGTCATAAACCCTCCCTGAAAGTGCCTTGCATGTTCGTGCACGTGCCGCGGCCAATCAAGCGGTTGGTGCGCGCTTTCCCCAAGGCGCGGGCTGTGCCGGTCTTTCAACCATAACCGTGCTGGTTCTTCAACCATAGTAGGCGAGTACGTCAAGAACGCGGGGTGTGAGCGGCTCGACGGGGTCACCTGGTGCGGCACGGCCGCGTTCGGTGGGGGCCGCGTGCGGTGGGGTGCGGCGGGGGCACGTGCGGCGCGGCTCTGTAACTCGGCACGGGGGAGGGGTGCGGTTTTGCGAAGTGATAGGAAGTCTTATCGCCCGGGGAAAAGAGATGTTGTTTTGAAAAGCGATAGCAATCCCTATCGCGGGGAGGGGGCGGGGTAGCGCTCGCAGGAGCGGCGCTCGCGGGGGAGAGGGTGTTGCTCCACGGAGTGATAGGAACCCCTATCAGGGGCGAGGGGACAGAGGCGGGAGCAGCGCTCGCCGGTGGGGCCGAACATGTGAGCCGGTAGACGGGTGGGGCCGAACATGTGAGCCGGTAGAGGGGAATGCTTCCTCACATACGGGAGCGTTGCTTCGCCTACATTTTTAGGCCGAGTTTGCGGTAGACGTCGAACGGATTCTCGCTTGGCACGCCCATTGCCCGGCAAGCAGCTGGGATGAGAATTCTTCCTTCACCACCTGGCCTGGTGGACTCGAGTGTTACGACGGTATGAGCGCGTTCCTTGCCCCGATGCATCGCGGCAGCGACCAGGAAGTAATCTGCTCTGGAGAAGAATTTATCTTTTGCCTTGGGCGTGAACCCAACGTCCGGATCGACGGCCCAATTGGTCAGCTTACGAGCAGAGTACGGGAACTCGCTGGTCGGTTGAAGCCAAAAACTCGGAGGCAACTTTTGCGTCCACGACCGCAGCGTGTCCGATTTTTCCCTGATTTCATCGCGAACCTCTGGGATCGAGGCAACGTTCCCCTTCGCGTGCTGATCCTCGATCCACGTCCAAAAAGTCGGGGCAATGTCGAAGTGGTAGTAGTAGCGCGCCGCACCAACGAAAATGTTTGTATCGAGGAGGTACATTATCCCTCCCCTAAATACTGTGCGTACTTGTCGAATGTTTCCGTGCTCTTTATGCCGAGGAGGTCGAGGGCGTGCGTCATGGGGGTACGCAGACTCTGAGTGTCGGCAATAATTGCGCGGCTCAGGGTGTCGCCGATGCGGAGTCTCTGGGTGGCGTAGAAATTCCCACCCGAGGGGCGCTCGGGCGGGGCCAGTTCGATGAGGCGAGCGACTTCGGCGTCGTAGATTGCATCAAAGTTTTTTCGCGGCAGGTAGCCCAAGTCTTTCAATCGAATCAGTACGACGAGAGTGGAGCAGAGATATCGATCTGCGAGCGCATCGAGTTCGCCGGTGCCCAGGCGTGCCAGCGGCGTGTTGGCTGTCGCGAGGGTTGCGACGTGGGCTTTGAGGTCGCTTGCCGGGACGAGGACTTCGGCAGCTACGTCGTCGCACCACACCTCATGGGGGTGGAGACGGCGCTCGAGGGGAGTGCCGCCCGCGCTGACGCCGGACTCGCCGCGCCAGACGTGCGCGAATTCGTGGAGCAGCGAGAAAATCTGGCCGTTAAGGGTGTCCCTTGAATTGATGAACACGAGAGGAGCGCGGCTGGAATGTAGCGTGAAACCGCGGAACTCCTCGATATCAAGCGGGCGGTGATTATTGTTGCCGACCACAGAATTGGTCACAACCAGGCCGCCGAGCCCCTCGAAGGTTTCGATCAGATACTTGCGTGCCTCGGCTCGGGTTCTGAGCTGCTGGCGCTCGGCGACGGAGTAGTGCAACTCGTCGATAAGCCTCTTGGCTGCTGCGGCTGGGGTGAGTTGCCGCGCGCTACCCGGGAATGAGAGATGGTCGTCGTCGTCGAACTCGCTCAGGTAATCCTCGTACCAGGTTTGCCGCATCTGATTGAGGTGGATTGTGTCCAGCAGGTCAACGCTGAACGTGCTCGCGTGGCCGCGGCCGGCGCGGAAATCCGGGATGGGGAGCTGCTCCCTGGGTGGCTCTTCAAGGAAAAGGTAACCGAAAGGGACGTGCGCGAACTTCGCGAAGGTTTTAAGTTGCGGGTAGGTGAGTTCAGGATTGGGAGTCGCCATCCACTCGGGCCACTTCTTGAACTTCTCAGCGAAGGCGTCATCGGTTTTGCCGCTGCGGTCGCGCGCCCACTGCAGCATTGGGCGCGGAATTGATACAGATACCAAAGTCCGCTCCCTTCCTCGCGTGCTGCCTAATGGCCACAGAATACTCCCAGAATACGTGCTGTTCACGAGGATTCTCCTTTCTATGGAGGGGGTTGGGGGCGGGTGCGGGGCGCGGCCTCTGGCCCCGGGTGCCTGCGGGGGAGTGTGCGCGCGCCTCTGCCTGCGGTGCCTGCGGTTGATAGCGGTTGTGTTACCTGCGGGTGATAGCACTTGCTATCGCTTTCTAAAACGAGACATGTCTCTGCGCGAGCGGGGAGAGGGCAGGATGCAGGCCTCGGCTCCGGCATCATCTCGCATGTCCCTGCGCGAGCGGGGAGAAGGGGTGTTGTTTTGGAAACTGATAGGAACTCCTATCGCGTGCGGAGGGGGTGAGGCGCGCGGGGACGTGCGGGGG
>JAEWHO010000052.1 GCA_023387755.1 Actinomycetes bacterium
CTCCGGATCTAGCAGAACCTGCTCCGGGTCCTGGAAAGCCCACCACGTCAGCATCGACTTAGTGATGGGGCGGTTATTGCTGAAACGGTAGTTGAGGAACAACTCGCGGATACGCTCGCGATCAAACAGGAAATTCTCGAACCTCAAAGGCTGATCCTGGACGAGCCGTACCATCTCGGGATAGATGGGGGCGCGCAGAGCATTCACCCCCGGACGTTCAATCGCATACCCCCAGATAAACGCCGTGATGAGTGACAAGAAGCGTTCGAAAGCGGCGTCGTCGAGATTCTCGTTCTGATCGCGATGGTGGAGGTAATAAACCGAGGTGAACTGCGTCCACATCGAATTGGGGGCTTGCTGCAGGACGCACAGGCGGCGTAAAACACCTTCGGAGAAATCCTCCTGGCGCACCACCCGCTCCCAAAACCGCAGCAGTGACTCCAAGTCCATCAGCGTCTCCTCAGATTTGAGGAGGGCGTAGGAGTCCTGCTCATAGAAGTCGCGCAGAGCGATAGTGGACGTCTCCTGTTTACCCCGAGTGGCACGAACGTAATACATGTAGCGGGTGAACAGCTCATCCATCGGGTTACTGCGGGCACGCGCAAACACCTGCTCACTGCGTTCCTCAAGGGAGCGCCAGCGGTCAACAAACTCCTGCCGACGGCCATGGTCCGAGAAGTACTTATAGAACTGGGATTTGAAAATATCAGCGTCTGATAGTGGCAGGCCGCGGTCATTCAGGGTGGAGAAAATCCGCAACGCCGTCCGTTGTGACTCAGCTTCGATCGGCAAAAGGATGAAATTCTGAAGCACCCGGCTCGCCAAATAGGGGGTGTACGCCGGGTAAGTGAGAACGAAATCCTCAATCTTCTTAGAGAAGAACGTGTATGCGCGCGCGTAACGGCTCTTTTGGCCAGCCTTCACCGTGCCCGTCTTCAGGATTGACAAGAATTCGTTCTTATCGTCATCCGAGGCCACCTCAGAATCGATCTTTAGCCGATCCCGATCCGGGGCACCGAACTCGTCGGTCTTCCAGATACATTCCGCAATGCGCTCGCGGGTGCTCTTCGACTCCGGATCCTTCATATGTTCGAACTTCACGTAGAAGGCGCGAAGCAACAGCATGAGCGTCGTCAAACGCTGCTGACCGTCAATGATCTCCAAACGGCCCTCATCATTGCGGAACGTGACGATCGGGCCGAGAAAATACTCGTCATCGGTATCGAAGGCTTTCGCGTTACCGCCGGGGATAGCGAAGTCGAAAATATCGTCCCATAAGGTTCCCAGCTGATCCTCTTCCCAAGCGTAGGGACGCTGATAATCGGGAATCAGAAAATCGGAACGCTTTCCGCGAAAAAGATCGTGGATAGTCTTTTGATCAATACTCAGCTTGGACATGGCGGGCCTTTCTGGACTTTACGCTCCCTCGACGCTATCACGTTAGACAGGCGCCAAAAGTCCCAGAAAAAGGCCAAAACGGCAGCGTACCCTAGAAAAATAGATCCGGTGCGGCATCGCGAGCGTGCCGGTAAAACACCAGTAGCCGATGGAGCCGCCATGATTACCCCGCCCGAGTATCCCACCCTCTTCTTCGAAGTTGGCGAATGGTGGGACTACGCGATGCTGCTCATCGTCACCGCCGCTCTAGCCCTCACGACGTGGTGGGCGCAGCGCAGTAAGGTCGCCGTCGCCCTGGTGTTTGTGATTGCACCGGTACTGCTCACCATCTTCTGGTGGCCCTACTCCACCGAAGGCACCGCCTCGGCCGGATGGTTCCCAATCGTCAAACAGTACTCGGCCCTGGCCGGCTCCCTCAGCCTCGTAGCACTGCAATATTTCAAAAACTGCGCTACACCTACTGGTACCTGTGCATCCCGCCAGCAATCCTCGCGATCAATATTCTGGAAGCAGCCATCCGGGATTTCCAGTGTGCCGGCATCCACGGCATCGACCCCACCCAAGGGATGGTCACGTGGGGCGGCCCCTGGAACTATATGAACGGCATTGCGGGCATCCTCAACCTGCTCGCAATCTCCGGGTGGATCGGCATCTTCGTAGCCAATAACAAATCCCGCGCCATCATCTGGAGAGACCTCACCATCTGGTGGATCATCGCCTATGACCTGTGGAACCACGCGTTCCTATATAACTCGCTAGCCGACTACACCTGGTACTGCACGCTCGCACTGCTGCTGGCCTGCACGATACCCGCATGCACCTGGGCAGCGCTCATCGCGAACGTGGCGCTGTTCGTCTACTGGCTCTACAAGATCATCCACCACAAGCGCAACCCCATTACCAACTGCCTCTACTTCGAAATGGCAGAGTTCCGCACCATCGCCAAAGACCACGCCGACGACGCCGACAAATACTGGATTACCGATCAAATCCCCGAAACGCCGGCAGAGCTCGGATTCGAACCGGACAGCCTGGAGCCGCCCGCGAACGCCTACCCGGTGAAGGAGAAGCGACGGCGGCGGGCCTAAGGGGGGCAGGTTCCAGCCCGCCGTGGGCCGGCACGTGCCAGCGGGACGAGGGATCGAATAGGCGGGCCTAGGCGGCTCGGGCGCGCAAGCGAGCTTACGGGCTTACCATCGAGATATGGCGAAAATGAGTGAAGCAGAAAAAATGCAGCAAATGCATGCGTGGCTTGACGACGTGTGCGCCCGACTCGACGTAGACCGGACAACCGTCAACGACGTCACCCCAGATATGCTCGACCTGATCCGCCAGGTCGCCCACGGACCCTCCCGCCCCGGCGCACCCATGACCGCTTTCCTCGTCGGGTTAGCGGCCGGAACGACCTTTGGACAAGCGGAAGTGAACGCCACCGGTGAAGGAGGCGCGGCCGAGCCTCCCCAGGTACTTGCCGATCTGGTGCGCGCCAATATCACAGACGTGAAGGAACTCATCGGCCCGGACCCGGACGGCGAACGGTAGCGCCTCCACCGTGCAGAACCTGCGAATCACCCTCACCGAGGAAGCAACCAGCCTTAAGGCCGTCCACCCGGGTGTCTTCACAGCGCAGCCGTGCCCGGCTCCGGACGGTGAAGGCATACTCGTCCGCCTGAAATACCTGGGCCTGAATGCAGGGATGCGGTCACGGATTGGCAGGTAACGCGATGGGGAAGGGACTATCCATCCCGACGCCGACCCCCTCCTCTTTGCCACCATCCTGGGGCACACCGGACTTACGGCATGGACGAGCCTGCAACTCGCCGAGCTGAACGAACGCGACCATATCGTTATCAGCGCTGCCGCAGGGGGAGTCGGGATTGTCGCCGTCCAATTTGCCCTTGCGATGGGCGCGCAGGTAACCGGGATTGCCTCCGGCGCGCGATGCGCCGCCGTCAAGGAATTGGGGGCGCAATGCCTCGACCGGGAAGAAGCCATGCGCTGGCCCCAGTTCACGGTCTTTCACGACGCCATCGGGGGCGAGCTTTTAGAAACCGCGATTGACCAGATCAGCCCGGGCGGACGCATCATGATCTGTGGGACCCTGGATGGAGCACCTCCCGCAAACTACACACGGATGATCCATAAAGACCTCACGCTGCGTGGGTTTACCGTGATGAACCACCTCGAGCAGTGCGAGAAATTTTGGGAGCAAGGCCTGCGGTGGATCGACGACGGCGTGGTGCGCCCGGTCTACCACAGCGTGCGCGGCCTAGAAAACGCCGGTCGCGCTTTCAGCAGCATGGATAATGCTACTGGCGCGGGACGCCAAATCGTCGAATGTGGCTAAAGGCAACGTCGTTCTCAGCGCCGAATAGCCCAGGAACACGGGCGCGAATTATGCGCACGAATTATGCGCACGAATTGTTGCAAAAACCTTTAACTGAGACGTGGGACTAGTGTCCTATAAATTGGATGTGCGTCTCCTGAAAACTGGAGAAAGAAGACGAAGTAAACGTATAAAACGCCCATATTGGAGACGCCATGACGAAACAGCCAACGCCATCAGTTGAGGCCACTGTCGTCCCCGCCGATGAGGTATCGGCACAGGGCCTTACAGGCCAGCCAGGCACGGGGAGTCCGGCGCGACACACCGCGACCCGGCGCAGCGTCCTGGCCTGGTCGAGCGCACTCGGTGCGACCGCCACCCTAATGTCGATTGGGGGCTGCTCCAATGACGACGACGCCTTCCCCTACGACCACAGGGACCACGAATACGTACCGCTCCCAGACGATGCCAAGACGGTGTGGTCCGCATGCGTAGTTAACTGCGGTTCCCGTTGCCCCCTGCGGCTCGTGGTACAAGATGGGCAAGTACGGCGCGTTCTGCCAGACAACACTGGCGACGACTCCCTGTTAGGCCGGCAGATCCGCGCTTGCCCCCGCGGACGTAACATGCGCCAGCGTATCTACAACCCCGATCGCATTAAGGCACCCCTGCGGCGTATCAAAGGTACGAAACGCTCCGAAGGTAAATTCGAGGAAATTAGCTGGGAAGAAGCCCTCGACACCGTAGCTGAAAAGCTGCGTTACACCATTGACACCTACGGCAACGAAGCCATCTATAAGAACTATGGGTCCGGCGTGTGGAATGCCCACCTTGGGTACTCCGGTGGATGGCATCGCCTATTCAACCTGCTAGGAGGGTCGCTAGGCTACTACGGAAACTACTCCTACCTACAAATCTCGCAATGCACCAAATACCACTACGGAAGCCCAGACGAGCAAATCTCCAACTCCTTTGAAGACTCCATCGAAAACTCCAAACTGCTAGTGCTATGGGGGAATAACCCACAGGAAACCCGGATGAGCGGCGGAGGGCTCACCTTCGTATCCAACTACGCTCGCAAAGCTGGCTTACGCATAATCGTCATCGACCCCCGCTACTCCGACTCAGCCGCAGTGCTCGCCGACCAGTGGATCGCACCCCGCCCCGGCACCGATGCGGCGCTAGTAGCCGGGATCGCCCACGTACTGATTAAAGAGAATCTGGTCGATCAGGCCTTCTTAGACCGCTACTGCGTTGGCTTCGACGAAGAGCATATGCCCGAGGGCGTCCCCGCTAACAACTCCTACAAGTCGTACATTCTGGGGTTGGGCGAAGACGGCGTCGAAAAAACCCCGGCTTGGGCAGCCGATATCACCGGCGTCAACGAACGCACCATCGTGGAATTCGCCCGCGAACTCGGAACCACAAAACCCGTCAACATCACCCAAGGGTGGGGCCCGCAACGGCACGCCAACGGCGAAAACCAAGCCCGCGCCATCTACACCCTCGCCGCACTGACCGGCAACGTCGGAATCCCCGGAGGCGGCACCGGTGGCCGAGAAGGCTACTACTGGCCCGTCACCGAATGGTTCCCTGACGGAGAAAACCCAGTCGAAACCAAGATCTCCTGCTACTCCTGGGTAGACGCGATCGACCATCCCGAAGATATGACCGCTACCAAAGACGGCGTACGTGGGCGAGACAGGCTGAAGACCGGCATCAAGTTCCTCCTCAACTACGGCTCCAATATGTCCGGCTCCCAGCACGGAGACATCAATCGCACCCGGCAAGTGCTCGACGATGAAAGCAAATGCGAGTTTATCGTCACCGTCGATAACCAGTTCACCGCAACAGCACAGATGAGCGACATCATCCTGCCGGACTGCACCACCTCCGAACGGTGGGACCTGGTCCCCAGCGAATACACCGGCGACATGGCCTACCTGATCATGTGCGAAAAGGCCATCGAACCAATCTTTAACTCTCGCCCCGCATACGACATGTGCACCGAGCTAGCTAAACGGCTCGGGGTAGAAAAAGAATTCACCGAAGGCCGCGACCTGGAAGGGTGGGCCCGGCATATGCAAGAAGAAACAGTAGCGGCCCATCCAGAATTCCCCAGCTTCGACGAACTACGCGAACAAGGTGTATATCGTTACACCAACCCCGACGGACTGACCGTCGCGCTCAAAGAATTCCGGCAAGACCCCGACGCTAACCCACTCGAAACACCCAGCGGCAAGATCGAGATATTCTCCAAGCAACTGTGGGACCTCGCCAAAGAATGGGAATTCCCCAACCCGCTGCCGGGAGACAAAATCACGGCCCTACCCGAACACGTGGACACCTGGGAAGGGGCGTTGGAAGCACGAACTAACACGAAGTACCCGCTGCAGTGTATCGGCCACCACTTCAAAGGACGGACCCACTCCACCTACGGCAATCTTGCCCTCAACCGGGAAGCCCACCATCAGCGCGTCTGGATCAATCCCGTCGACGCGGCAGAGCGAGGCATCGAAAATCACGACGTCGTACGCATCTTTAACGACCGCGGCACAATCCAAATACCAGCCATGGTTACTCCCCGCATCATGCCGGGCGTCATCTCAGTACCCCAAGGCGCATGGTTGAACCTTGACGAAGAAGGGATCGACCACGGAGGTGCCGTGAACATGCTCACGAGTCAACACAAAACCCCCATCGCCAAAGGCAACGGACAACACACCGTGTTGGCACAAGTGAAGTTAGCGCCCGGAAAACCCGACTATCCCCAGCCAGACCGGCACGAGAACCTCCACGAAGCCCCCGTGAAATACACCGGCGACTACTCACACACTGGAAAGTAGGAGCAGATCATGGCAGAAAAACTCGGATTCTACTTCGACCAGACCGTCTGCAATGGCTGTAAAGCCTGCCAGATCGCCTGCAAAGACAAACATGATCTACCCGTGGGAGTGACCTGGCGGCGCGTCGTTGAATACACCGGGGGCACCTGGCAAAAAGACGGAAATAGCGTTACCCCAAACGTGTTCTCCTACTACACGTCAATCTCCTGCAACCACTGCGAAGATCCCATTTGTGTGAAAGTTTGCCCGACGACGGCAATGCACCAAAATGAGGACGGGACCGTGTCAGTAGACCCCCACAAATGCGTGGGATGCCGATACTGCGAATGGGCCTGCCCCTACTCTGCCCCCCAATACAACCCCGAACTGGGACACATGACTAAATGCGACCTATGCGCTGATTACCGGGCCGAAGGTCAAGACCCCGCATGCGTCGCCGCTTGCCCCGCGCGTGCCCTCGATTGGGGGCCCATCGATGAGCTACGCGCCAAATACGGAAACACCGACAATATCGAACCGCTCCCCGACCCGAGTATCACCCGTCCACACCTGGTCATTACCCCTCACCGCCACGCACAACCCAGCGGCACGGGAACAGGGGAAATCAAGAACCCGCGGGAGATCTAGCCATGAACGTACACGAATTACCGCTCATCGCTTTTACCATCCTGGCTCAAATGTGCGTAGGAGCATTCGTGGTCCTCGGAATCATCCAGCTAATAGGGCCGCGCCTGTTCACCAACGACGTCGCAGACGAACACGCCCACGGACATCCATCGCCTAGGCCCGGCGACAGCACTCGCCCCCAGGGCGGCCAGGCATGCGACCAGGACGCTACCGAGGGCGCCCGGGTGAACGCGCAACCGGGCCCGATCGCCCGGCTGTTGGAACGTTTCCACCTCAATCGAGCCCCCGCGGAAACCGCTGTTGACCGGCTGACAGACCCCGTACTCTTCGCCATCGGGCCAGTACTAGTGTTAGGGCTACTCGGGTCCATGCTGCATCTCGGTAACCCGTTCAACGCGCTCAATACCTTCCGCCACCTAGGCTCATCGTGGCTCTCCCGGGAAATCCTCGGCGGATGCGCCTTTGCTGGCCTAGGATTCGTATTCGCCGTGAGCCAATGGTTCAAATGGGGAAGCAGCGCCCTCAGGAGAATCTTGGCGCTCGCCACCGCCGTCGTCGGACTCATCTTGGTGTGGGTGATGGCAATGGTTTACGCCTCCCTGCCCACAGTGCCAGCCTGGCATCTATGGACCACCCCAGCAACCTTCTACGTCACCACCTTCCTCCTGGGATGTTTGGCGGTGGGCGCAGCGCTCATGACCGTGACCATGTGGGAACGAAAGCACGGTGTCGACATCAGTGCCGGAACAGGCAGCGCCCTCACTCGGATTCTGCAGGCTATCGCTGTCGCCGCGGCCGGGCTCGCAATCGTGCAGGTGGTGCTGCTGGTACTGCAACTGACCACGATGGCGGCAGACCCGAGTATGCCACGGGAAAGTTCGCAAGCCCTATTCACCACCTTCTTCCTCATGCGTCTTATCCTGCTCATTGTGGGAGCCTGTCTACTTGGATTCTTCCTATTCCAAGCAGTATCCCAACGGCGATCCTGGACGATGATTGCGTCGGTAGCGACCCTGGCGTTCGTGATCGTACTCGCCAGTGAGGTGATGGGGCGCTCGCTGTTCTACGACACCATGGTGCGTATCGGCATGTAGCTACCGCCGTAGGCCTCCCGGGAGCACCGAGCCAAACGGGGAGGCCATGCGGGCGGTGCAAACCGGGCAAAACTCGGGTGCCGCAGCACTCTGGTTATGATCGACCGGAAAACCGAAAACGCTCCCGCACCGTTTGCAGCGCGCGGATAACAGCCGGGTGAGGGTTTGCGGCTGCGGGGTTGAGAAAATTTCGTTGAACGTTAGCTGTCGGGGTGCCGATAGCGCTGAGGCGGGGCAGTAGTGAATACACTGGCGGCAACCGATACAGGCTGCCCCATCGAGTATTAGTTCCTGGCCACTATCTGACTGTAGATCTAACGCTCCCGCAGGGCAGATCCTTACGCACGTTCCGCACGCCGTGCACGACGACGCCGACAACGCTATCGCGGGAGCATCGACGGGACCGTCCGACCGACGTTGTTCCCAAATCGCACGCAGCAGTGACAGCTGCGACGGTTCTGGTTCGTTCACGCCAAACATCAGAGCCCGGCGGGACAGTGGCATCGCGCTAGCCTGAGCAGAGGAGACACGGGGGCGTCGAAACCGGGAGGTGCGGCCAGCAGGAAGAGACGTGGACCGGGGGCGCCACTGCTGCATCACCTGGTTTATCAACGGAGGCAAGAACTCCGCTGGCAGCTGGTCTACCGCCACGCCTGCTGACCTATCCTCCGACGTCACAGCGCCCACGTGCAGGTAGGTGCTGGCAAGCAAAGTCAGCCACACAGCTTGAGAAGGGGGTTCCTCTAATTCGATGTAGAGTTGCTTACCGGGCACATGGTCGAGAGATAGCGTTGGCGCGGTATCAGGGATATGCGGCAGGACCAGCCACACCGTTGTGGTTTCTGCAAGCTCACGCACCCAGCGCCGTAGGCTCGGATAATCAGACATCAGCTTGCACGGTACGCTGCCCAATCAACGCGATAGCGCGGTGGTAATCGGTAACGCTGGCAGCGTAAAAATCCGCGAAGTACTGCGGAAGCCACAGACCTGCATGGGCGGCAATAAACTGCCGGAAACCCTCCACATAGCGCTCGTCTTCTTGCTCCAGGTACAGCGACAGGAGGTGAGCCAAAAACTCCGCCTCGATAGCTACGTGGTCTTCTGGGAAACGATTCAAATGCGAGGATTGCAGACCGAAGCGCCGGTAAAACTCCCGCACCTCGAAAGTGTTCTCATCGAAGACGAGCCCCTCTTCCCCCCGATTGACAGACTCCCAAGGTGAAGGACGAACCGGGTCAGGCCCAACCAACATGCGCTGGTGCGCTAGACGGACATCGGTGACGTCTTCCTCGGCGCGAAGAAGGCACGCAACCTCCGGGGGAAACGAAGCAGCCTCTCGACGCAGGGTTGCATACGTCTGCTCGTTGAAAGGGTAAGCGAAAGCAGCAGCAACCGTCACCCACCCGCGCGCAATCTCAGCAATATCCACTAACCTATTCTAGCCCCAACAAGCAGAAGCCATCAGAACCTAAACAAGTAAGCACACGGAAGCGGCAGAACCACATCTACTTCATAGCGGTGTTGCCCGACTCCTGCGCCTTCTTCAGACCATCGGGCACCGGCGTCGTGCCAAGAAAAATCTCTTTAATGGGATCACCGATCGCACCCAACCCGGCGTCGATCGCTGCCCCTACCGGGGCTTTCGTGGTCGCTCCCTTAGCTGCCTCCTGGAAGGCGGTCACATCAACACCCTTATCCTTCCAAAACTTAACGTAATCATCCTGCGCATCCACCACAGCAGGGAAAGCGGCGCCTGACGACGCCAGAGCAGCCTGGCCATCAGCCGACGCCAGCCACTTCAACACCTTCGTGGTCGCCTCCACATTCTTACTGGCGCTATTGCCGACGGCAGCTACTGCGTGCACCACAGATACTCGCCCCTCGGGACCCGCCACCATAGGAGCGATAGCCCAGTTAAACTCCGCGTTCTCGGAAATCTCTGGGAGTGAGTAGGGGCCTGATTGGAACAGCGCCAATTTGCCCTGAACAAAGAGCTTGCGCGAAAGATCGCCGTCTTGGTTAGTCTCAGCCGGAGCCGGCGCCACATGGTGAGTATTGGCCATATCAACCAAATACTGGAACGCCTGTTCGCCCTGCGGGGAAGCGAAGGCGAACTGGTCATCCTCGCCCTGGAACGTGGCACCAGCTTCGGCCAGCCAATCCAGGTAGATCGCCTGCAAGTCTGCTTGTGCGTTGAAGCCGAACTGCGTGCGTGAATCCGGGTTGAAACCGTTATCGCCGGGATGGCGGCCAGCATCATCGAACGTAAGTGCGCGGGCTGCCGGTAGAAGGGTGTCACCGTCGCCCCCCTCCGGCATCCAGGTCAGAGAGGCCGGATCAACACCGGCTTTTTCTACCAAATCACGGTTATAGAACAAAGCTATGGAATCCCAAATCTGGGGGACACCCCAGAGTTTCCCATTGCGTTCATACAGCTCGGCAGTGGAAGGAACCCACTCATCATGATCGCTGCCCAGCGCCTGGCCGATATCAATGAGGTTGCCGTTGTCAGCAAATTTGGCATAGCTGGAAGAGTTCGTCCAGAAGATATCCGCCATTTCACCCGACTGGATATCTAGGGGAAGTTGCTCCCAATACTGGTTCCAACCGACAACCTCTACCTTCACCTGAATATCTGGATTATGCGACGTGAAGGCTTCGAAGGACTCCTCATAGGCCTTCGCTGCGTTCTCATCCCATAAACGGAAAGTGACAGTTGTCTTTCCCGTGGCTTCTTCCTTTTTTCCCGCTCCCGGTGAACACGCCACCAGAGTGACAGCCAAACTGGCTGCTAGGGCCACAGCAGGGAAACGACGCATGAGGATGCCTTTCGTAGGTTATCTACCTCGATTTTCTCTCAAGACGGCGTAAATGGCTCGTCAAATCGAGTTTCGATTCGGCAACATTGGCGGTCAGCGAACGCCCGTGATGCCGATAGAGCGAGTGATCTGCCGCTGGAATGCCACGAACAGAAGAATGAGGGGGAGCAGAGCAAGCGTGGTCGCAGCCATGACGAGGGTCCAGTTAGAGGCATTCTGGGTCTGCAGGTTCGCCGTGGCTACTGTCAGCACATTCCATTCTGGAGTCGGTGCGATGACTTTGGGCCACATAAAGTTATTCCAATGTGTCACCACGGTGATGAGAAGAAGAGTGGCAAGGATGGGCTTATTCATCGGCAAGACGATATGCCACAGCCTCCGCAAGACTCCTGCGCCGTCAAGCTTAGCCGCGTCTAAAACCTCGCCCGGCATGGCTCGGAAATTCTCGCGTAGTAAGAAGATCGCATAGGGCGAGCCGAACATGAAGGGAATGACGAGCCCCCAAAACGTGTTCTTCAGCCCCGCCTGCGTCATCATCACGTACAGCGGAATAATGGTCACCACGGCTGGGACCATGAGGGTGGCCAGATAGATCCAAAACAGTATTTCGCGCCCCGGGAAACGCAGGTGCGCGAAAGCGTAGGCCGCCAGGATTGAAGAAAACATTTGGCCCACCACCATCACCAGTACCACCTGGGCCGTGACCGCGAGCGGGACAATAAAATTATGGTTCCCGGTGAACAGGGCTGAGAAATTATCGAATGTGACGGGAGAGGGCAAGGTCAGGGGGTCTTCCAGAGCGAACTGCTTCGGCGTCTTGAACGCCGTCAAAATCGAGAAGATGAAGGGTCCGACGACGAGTGCTGCCGACGCTAGCAGCATGACGTAAGTGGCGACAATTGCCCACAGGCGATGCTGGCTTTTCATGTCATATCGTAGGTGATCCGGCTGGAGAACCAGCGCTGCTGAATAACCGTGACCGCAACCAGCACAACAAACAGGCAGAATGCCAGCGCTGAAGCCGTGCCGATCTTATTTGCTACAAAGGCTTCCTGGTAGATGCGTGCGGCGATCACGTCAGTCGAACCGGCCGGGTATCCGGTGGCGGACCCGGTGAGGCCGTACACGAGATCAAAAACTTGGAAGGAAGAAATCACTGACGTGACCGTCACGAAAAACAGGGTTGGGCGCAGCAGTGGCAGGGTGATTGACCATAGAATGCGGAGCCGACCGGCCCCATCTAACACTGCGGCCTCATAAACGCTGGCTGGGATCTGTTGCAGACCGGCCAAGAAAAATAGCGAAATGTAGCCCACCGTCGACCATACCGAGACGAACGCGATAGCGGGTAGCGCCAAATTCGGGTCACTCATCCACTCAATACGGCGGCCAAGGAGCGTGTTGAGCGCGCCCGTGGAAGGATCGAAAATCCACCGCCATACCACGCCCAAAGCCAAGGGAGCACACACCCACGGCAGTACGTAAATCACGCGCAGTACGCCGGTGCCGGGCAGTTTTTGGTTGATCGCGACCGCGAGGAGAAGGCCCAGAATAATGGACGTGGGAATTGACATCAGCACGAAAAGCGACGTCACCCATATCGAGTTGAACAGGGTTGGGTCGCTGAAAATATGGCGGTAATTGTCTAGTCCCACGAAGGTTGGCGGAGAGATCAGATCCCACCGGAAAAACGACAGTGCCACAACCAGAAGGACCGGCACCACTAGGAACAGGCCCACCCCGATAAAAGACGGGACTAGGAGCGTGTATGCGGTGGCTGTTTCGCGACGTCGTGCGCGCCGATACCCCGCCCGGGCAGGTGCCTGAACGGCCGCGGAAGACATGTAAAACAGCTTACTGATAAACCCGGGGGTCTGCCACGGGGGCGGGGGCGGGAACGTCGGCAGAAGTGGCGTCTGGTGGGGAGTCGACCGCAGATGCGCGGGCCTCTTCCGGCAAGCAGGTGGGGGCGGCTTCCTCCGTGCGGGACCAAGAAATCCTGCCCTGCGCACCCGCATTCACGCAGGCACGGCAGACAATGTTCGGGGCGGGCCGGCGCATCCTCTCAAACGTGATGCCGCACTGGCAGACACCTTTCCAGCGCGCCGGAAGGCGTGGGGCCTGTGGGCTAATGCGCGCGCGAGCCGTACCACCTAAGCGCAAGGCGACCTCTCGCCACACTGGCCCGTGCCCGGCCTCCTTTCCTGCTACAGCATGCGCGACTTCATGAATGACGACATCGCGGGCCTCGTGTGGCGAATACAGCTGCATTAGGCGGCGGGATACCGTGATCCGACGGCGCGTATAGTCGCACTGGCCCGCCCGGCGGGTAGCGCGATCGTACCCAAACGTCCAATCGTGCAGGTTGTGTTCCCGCAGCAAAGCGTTGGCGTACTGCTCTAACTCCGTCAAGTTCACCTGGCCAGGGTACCGAAACCCACATTTAACCGCAGTAGTCGCCGACGATAACTGGGGCCGTGCCCGATATTTCGTGGTCGAAGAGATATCAACGCGCACCTTTGGGTTCCGAAAGAGCCAATAGTAAACTTGCGCCATGGATTCCCTTGGAGCGCGACAGAACGAATGGGCATCGCAATATGCGGATCTTCTAGTCAGCGATGACGTGTCGTTTACCGAGGCCAAAGATGAAGCACAGCGCCGTTTAGAAGAGCTAAAAGCCCACGGCGTCGACCCTGCATCCCCCGGTTCGCCCAGCCCGACTGAGGCTGCTGCGGCGGGACGGATCCGGATCCGGTTGGAAAAACACAAGGAAGAAGGATTCTGGGACTACTTGAACACAACCTGCTGGCTCGCAGGCTTCGCGCTGGTGTTCTTGGAAATCATTACGTATGGAACCGGGGTTTTTACGGCGAAAACAGATATCACTCCTAAAAATCTGATGGGCATCCCGTTCTTTCTGATCGGCATGATGACGATCGCCGGGAGTCAGTTTGCGTACCGGAAACACAGCGTGGTTGCCTCGTTACTAGTGGCAGTTTCGGGTGGCGCAGTATGTGTAGGAATGATTTTAGGAGTTGATAGGTTCGCGTCGCATACTAGTTATGGCCAAGTCCCAGCGCTTGCAGTATTGGGCGGAGCGCTTGCGGTTATCGTTGCCTTCGGCTGGTACTCGGCTCACCGGATGAACGTTCACCCCGTCGAACAGACGGCACCGAATGATGTGTGGGTGGCGCGGTATGGATCGGCGCTGCGCTTAGAGCGTTATCTTTCCCGAAAACAGGCATTGCGTCTCCAAAACGACATGCGTGCGCACCTAGCTGCTCATCCCGGAATGGATGCGGCGAGTGAATTTGGCTCCCCGAGTGCATACGCGCGTAAAACCGTGAAAGCCGACCCGCTTTTGGAGGCTCGCGCCCCCGGGGCCAACGCGTTGGCGGGGGCTTTCATCGCATTAGCTGCACTGACTTATGCGACCGCAACACTTCTCGATTCTCCCGGGGTTTTTGCAACTGTGCTTGCTGTGGTCGCGCTTATTGTGGGCATCAGCGCGATCTGGACAGCGTTTGGCTCCGCTCGCGAATTCGCCCGGCTGCGTCGGAGCGCGCGACAGCGTTAATTCACCTTCGCCCCAGCGGTCATCGAGCCGCTACACAGCCGGAACTTTAGCTGCCTTCTACGCGTTTTACGCGCTGAGTACCTGTAATTCGGGGGGTTTATGGGATGTTGTAGCTGAAGGGGGTGGCAGCGGGATGACGCCCGATTTAAACCGCGGGTGGTATTGCAGTGGTTGGTTCCCGTATTGATTGCGGGGTGGCCGAACGCCAGGGATTCCGCGAGAGTCTATTTCGACGGTCCAGTTGTCGGGGTCGCCTGGAGGATGGTTTACGAGCGAGTGGTGGTAGTTGCACACGAGCGCCATGTTTCCCATGTCCGTCCCGCCTCCGTCCTGCCAGGATTCGATGTGGTGGCCTGCGCATCCAGGCGGGGGGACGGTGCAGTTGGGGAACACACAACCGCCGTCGCGCTTAATTAGGAGGGCGCGTAGCGCCGGCGGGGCTTGCCGTTCCGTCCGGCCACAGTCGGCCCGGGTTGTATCCCATTGATCGCGGGTGGCTTCCGCAATACTGAGGGAGAGTATTTCGGGACGCTCGCTACCTTCGACTGGTTTTGCGGCCGCATCGAATGGGGGCGGGTTGTGCCCGGTCACCAGCTGATAGATCGCATCCAAGAGGCGGATCCGCCGGGGTGCCGCGTGCCCTTTTGAGTTTTTGCGACGCTGCACCCGCGCTAGTGATTCGGCTCTGGCTTCAATGATGGGTCGCAACGTATTCCAGTACTCGGCGGGCACGCGCGCCGTAATAATGGCACCGAAATCCCCGCCGCCCAGGAGTGTAAAGGCCACTCCGCGATCCCGATAGCTCTGCCGACGTCGTTTAATCCGCGCCGCGGAATTCTTCCGCGCGATCGTCTGGTCGAGCTGCTCCAGCGTCATATCGCAGTGTTGCCTGAACGTGGTGCTCAGGTGCATCTGCGCGTGCTTGAGCACGGCCTGCTCTGCGGCACCAAAGTCAGCCTCATCGTAGTAGGCCGTCAGCTGGTCGAGCGTACTGGTCGCAATCCCGAGATTTTCTACCGAGATTTTGCTTTCTGCCATCGCTTGCACTGCATTGGGGTAGGCCATCTGTTTGCGGGCCTGAATCACCTGGGATATGGCTTTTTGGAGCGAGATGCGCCGGATTTCCGAGATTTCGTGGGCCATCGTGGTGCCCAGTTTTTGGGCGGCACCCACCCGGTCGGCTTCCGCCGTCATGCGCGTGCGTAGCGCCGTAGCGACGTTATGGTGCCGTTCGGCTGCTAATGCAACCCGCAGGTGTGCATCGGTGTCATCGCGTCGGATACCGCGCTTGGCAGCACAAGCCAGAATGTCGAACGCGAGTTGGCAGAGGTTTTCAGGCAGGGGCCCGTCCGGGATCGCGGGCGCAGTGATGCCGGCATTGGCGAATGCTTGGGCGATATCCATTGGCCTGTCCTCCCTATTCGAGATCGCGATAACGCCCCTACGGTAGGTCAACTAAACGCATCCAGCCCGCCCTCACCTCCCAATTTGTGGATAAACCTGGCCCTGGGGATACAGCTAGGGAGCAGCCCTAGACTGAGACTATGCCGCCTGCCCCGGCCGTCCACTGCGGTCACCCTGTCCTTTCCGCCGCCCAGCGCGCCCTCATCCAGCGCTGGTTCCCCGGATGCCGCCTGTGTGAGGACCTATCCTGGCCCGACGGTGACTGCGCCGTCGTGCTGATCGAATACCAGGGTGAGCTCTTCGTAGTGAAGGCGGGCGCGCCCTCCCACCCACATATTGCGCGCGAGATTCGCGCCTACCAGCATCCGTGCATCCAAGCCCTGGCAGCCGATGGGCTCGCCCCCAGGATGGTCGAGTATTGCGCTGATTTATCGATCCTGGCGCTCACTTATCTGCCCGGGGAGCCTGCCCGGCACGAGGTTTCCGCCCACCGCGGGGCCGCCCGAATCTTGCGGGTGATCCACGACACCGATACGCACCCGCGTACCTCGTTGGAGCGGCACCTGGCGGCAGCAACGCGCAAGTGGCTGCGCAAACCTCACCGGATCCCCGCCAACCAAGCGGCCTGGGTGCATGACGTGCTCGCTACCCCGCCGCCGGCGCCATTACCGGAGGTGTGGTGTCACGGGGATTTCTTACCGCGCAACTGGCTCGTTCACCACGGCGCGGTGGCCGTATTTGATTTCGGGCGCTTCGGGATTCGCCCTGCCGTTACGGATTTCGCCCATCTTGCCCTGTATTACTGGCCTGAGCATCCCGAGCTGGAGACGGCCTTCTGGCAGGGGTATGGGCGCGAGCTGTCCGCCGGTGAGTGCGCGCATCTGCACCGCGCCTGCCTGCGTGAGGCCGTCAATACGGCGGCGTGGGCGCATAAGGTGGGGCGGCCAGAGTTCGAGCGGGCTGCCCTACGCGCCTTGGATCATCTGTGGCGCACGGCCGGGCCTCAGTAATCAGCACACCAGCCAACCTTCCCGGCGCGCATCCAGGGCGGTGGCACACACGCAGTGTGATTCTGCGATTCCGACGACGTCGGTTGCCTCCACTCCGGCCGCGCGCAGAGCATCCGCGAGGTTCTCGCCGTCGTCCGTCACCCTTTCGAAAGCGGAGTAGGCGGCACTGTAATGCCCTTTCTTCACCGCAATATCTGCTTTAACCGACGCTAGTGCCGGGTGTAGTTCAGCTTCGGCGGTGCCGGCCATCCCGTGCGGCGGCCAGGTGTCGACGAAGTCGGGGCTGTCAGAGAAGTGTTCTCCCGGATCGATATGCCAGTCCGGGGAGGTGGCGATGACGTCGTACGGGTGCGCGTCCACGTAGGCAGCAATCCGTTCGGCTACTGCATTCCCGCCGGTGACGCCGAGGGCGCCGCCCTCACAGAAGGTCGGTTGAACATCTACGACCATTAAGGCTCGTCGCGTGTGCTCAGCTTAACGAGCGGGCCGCCCCAATCAACACCGTCCCGACCACCAGTGCGCACACGCCCACGAAAATCGCGCGTCGTTCAGCTGCGGTTTTGGGTTCCTTCAACCAATACAGGGCCCCCACGGTGGAGATAACTACCCCGAGTTGAGACAGCGGAAACGCAGTAGCTACGCCGATGTTTTCGTTATTCCATACGAGTTGCGCGACCCCACCCATCCACAGGGCACCGAGAAGCATGAACCAGCGGAATTCGCGCGAACCAATATCGCGTCGCCACTGGGGAGGTGGGCTGGCCAGGTCGGGCTGCGTCGTCGTCGCTACACTATAACGCCGGCGGCCGACCGTGAGCGCCAGGGGTGCGGGGTCACAGACCAACAAAAGTGCCGTCCCGCAAAGTAAACCGAGGGCTTGGGGGAGGAAGGTTCCCGCTCCGGAGACGTCGGCGAGCCGCATAATTGCGGGATAGGCGATAAAGCAGGCGCTCGCGACCAGCACGCTGATAATACCGGCGCCAAAGGGGGCCCGCCCCGCCGCGCGTTCACTACGGGAGTCACTGCTGCGTTCACCAGGGGAGGTCGCGTCGGCTTTGCCCAACGGGGTAGCCGCGCGTTCGCCACGCCCTCGGCGTGTCTGTTTCCCGCGGTCTTCCCAGCTGATCGCGGCGGTGCCCGCGGTGATGATGGCTAGGGCGAGTCCGCCAACTAGGCGCGCCCCCGTCGTCGTCCATTCTCCATAAACGACGACGCCGAACACTGCCAGCCCAACCAACTGAATGCCGGTTGTCAACGGTAGCGCTCGGGAAACTCCGAGCGCCTTGAATGCCCATAGAATGTAGTACAGCCCGGCCGCGATCAACATTCCGGACGTAAATGCCACCCCAAAACCGCCCATCGCCGGGCGCAACGCGATGGTCACGATGGCCGCCATCGCCGCGGCCCCCACAGCCATCCCGCCGAGTTGCTGCCGCAGACTCCCGCCCACCCACGGGGTTAGTAGGTTCGTCGTCCCCCAGATGAGGGACGGGAGGAAAGCGAGGGCGATGAGCACGCCGCCCAGTATATGTGAGGTTCCGACGACGCCGTCCGCCGCGCCGTCTAGTGGGTGTTAGTCTGGGCCGATGCAACTGCTCGACTGATAAGCCAACTCGACATTGGTGGACCAATGTAGTTGCCATAGGTGGAGTAGCGTCCGTGGTGCTCGCGATGGCCCCGCAATTGGCAGTGACCCGATAAATGGCAGCGGCCTTGAGGATCAGCGCTGCCTAGGTGGTGCGCAGCTGCTGCGGCGCCCAGCAGCTGCCGTAGTATCTACCCGAGCGCGGGCAGCAGCGGGGCGATCGCAGCTACGAGGTCGCCATTCGCAGCCCCGTTCGCGCGCGGCCAACTGACGATTCCGTCGGCGTCCCACATGAGGTGGCCGGCCAGGGCTAGCGGGTCGGCGTCGAGAATAATATCGGCGCGACGAATCTGCTGTTCGCCGCCGTTAGTGGTGACCGTGAGCGGTTCTTGCTCGAGTACTCGCACCACGGTCCCGTGCCACGGCACATGGATTGTCACCAGACCCCAAGCACTCGGAAGTACCACTGCCTCGTGCAGTATCGGCACGGTCACGCTACTGGTCATGGCGGAGAAGGCGGCTTGGGTGAATTCGCGCAGCAGGGCAGGGGCAGCGTCTCCCGCGGCCTCACCGACGCGCCCAACATTGCTGGCTACCCCGCCAGCACCTGCAAATCCGGTGTCGTTGGCTACCCCGCCAGCAGTTGCGGATTCGGCACTATCCGACCCTGCGGCCCTCTCCGCAACCTGGACCCCGTTCGCCTGGCCGGTGGCAGGAAAACGCATCGTGCCGCCGAGCTCGGTCTCGCCCCACGGGTCGTTCGCACGTTCAACGCTGAGTTCCCATTCCTCGCCGTCGCGCAGCCAGCCGAGAGCGGGCGGGCGCGTTCCGGCGTCGGTGCTGGGCATGGTGCACTGTAGGGGGCTGATCCAGTGGGCGGGGCCAAAGGCCACCTCGCCGCAACTCACCTGCAGTTGTCCGGCAGGCGTAAGAAATGCGGGCAGGGTTTGCCCGGCATCGGGATGGCCGGGCAGTACCGGCCAAGGGGTTAGGTTCACTCCGTTGTCCTTAATGTCGCTTTAGGTTTTCCCGATTCTTACACCCCATAGGGGGGGAGTCTAGTGGCGTATGCCACATGTGCTGCGGGGTGGGGTTGGATGACGGAGCTAGGTAGTGGGAGCGTGTGAGGCCTGACGCTCACCCCGGCCCACCTACGCCAGGGCCGCGAGCTTCTTGCGGATCCGTTGCGCGCTGATTTTTCCGCGCGTGCCCACCTGCTGCGCAAACAGCGACACCCGCAGCTCCTCGATCATCCACCGAATCTCGACGAGCCCCTCATCGCGCTCCCAATTGAACGGCAATCCCTCTGCCATCCGCGCGGCTTCCTCATATTCATCGCGCACCTGACTGATCTGCCAGGCGGCGGCTTGGTCGGCGGCCAGCGCCGTGGGAGCCCGCTCCAGTCGCACCCTGGCTGCCCGCAAATAGCGGGCTACATCGGGCAGTCGCGCCGTCGTCGTCGCACTAATAAATCCGGGGTACAGCAAATCGGACACCTGTTCGCGCACATCCTGCACCACTTGCAGTAGTGCGAGCGAATTACTGGCTTTGATCGTGGCTTTCAGTTCACGTTCGGCTTGCATAATCTCGACGACGTCGCCCAGCGCCCGGTATAGCTCATCTTCAACGCGCGGTTTCACCCATTGCACCAGCTGCTGGAAATCTGCGGCAGTCCGGGGGGAGGAATTCACCGGGGCCTCGGCGATTAGGCTGGCGGTGGCCGCCAGGTGGGCGTCGTAGATGAGCTGGTCGGTATTTGAGTAGGGCGAGGCCGCGAGCGCGAGCGCCTCATTGCCGGTCCAGCGAGAGGTGACGCGTCCCATCGGTAGTAGGGTCGCGAGCGCAACCAGCCGCGTGACGCCCGCGCGGTGGCGGGCCGCCTGCTCTCCGGCGTCCGCCAAAATCCGCAGGTTCGCGCTATAGGGGGCGCTATTATTTGTGCCCGACGTCGTGGAGCTGCGCCCGCCTTTAGGGGGCTCGCTTGTGCCGCCGTGTGGTTGAGCTCCGCTGCCACGCTGTACTGGACCGGCCGCGACCAGGGCCGGGTAGCCGCGGATCGTCATCCCGGTGGCGGTAGTGGTGGTTAGGGAGTTCGGTAGATCGCAGTCTGGCCAGGTGGTGAGGCCGAGCTGTTCGCGCACCGGCGCTGTGGCGCCGGCAGTTTGCGGCACCGTGGGGGCGCCTGCGTTGCCTGCAGCGCGTCCATGCGTACCGGCCTTCCCGCGCCCGCGTTCACCCGGCCCGGCGGTTCCGGCTTTCCTGCTGCGCCCGCGTTCACCCGGCCGCCCAGCGTCGCGCCCACGAGCATCGCGCCCCCCAGCATCATGTCTATCAGCATCGTGCCTACCCGCACCCATGTGTAGGCCGGCTTCTGCGAAGGCGGCCTGCACCGCCGTCGCCACTGCCTGCCGACTGGCGGAGGCCAACGCCCGCTGCAGCTCACCCAAATCGGTGCCCTCGTCGAGCACCGCGCCGCGCTCGGACACGATCCGAAACACTACGCGCAGGTGGCTGGGTAGGCGCTCGCGGTCAAAGTCCGCGGCCGTCACCTCCACCCCGGCGCGCTCCGCCAGGAGCCCGGCGTACACCTCAAAGAAACTCGGGCTGTCCGCGTCAATATCGTCCCACGGGGGCAGTTTCGGCAGCAGCTCCCGCGCGGTCTGCGGCGCGGGCACTACGTGTTTGCGGATTGCTTTGGGCAACGCCTTAATGGCCGCCACTGTCAAATCTTCCCAATATCCCGGCACCACCCAGGTGAATGGCGCTTCCTGCACTCGCCCGAGTACGGCCGCGGGGATCGTCACGGTGATCCCGTCGGCGTGAGCGCCGGGCCGGTACTCGTAGCTCAGCGGCAGCGTGATATCGCCCTGTTGCACGGCGAGCGGGAATTCGGCCTCGTCGAATTCGCGGGCAAGCAGCAGCTCAGCAGGATAGTTCAGCAGCCCCGGGTCGCGCCGTTTCGCGCCTTTCCACCAGGAGTCAAAATGCCTGGCCGAGACCACATTGTCCGGGATACGCGCCGCAAAGAACTCGGCCCGCCGCTGCTCATCAGCAAGCAGATCCAGCCGCCGGGTGCGTTCGGCGAGTTTCGTGGCCGCCACCATCGCTTCGTCATTGTGGCGGGCGAAGGCGTGGAAGGTGCGCCATTCCCCGCCGACCAGGGCGTGGTCAATGAACATTTCGCGGGCGGTGGCGCGGGCGGCAGCGGTGCCCACTCGGCTGAGCGGTACCAGGCGGTCGGCGACGACGGCGAGCCCGTACAGGGTCACCTTCTCGTGCACCATTGCGGCCCCGCGTTTGGCTGACCATACCGGCTCGGAGTATTGCCGTTTCACCAGGTGCCGGGCGGCATCCTCGATCCACGTTTCTTCAATCCGCGCGACCGTGCGCGCGAATAGAGCGCTGGTTTCCACCAGTTCGGCCGCCATCACCCAGTCGTAGCGTTTCTTGGCCAAACCCGATCCTGGCCAGATCACAAAACTGGTGCCGCGCGCCCCCAGATAGGTGCGTTTTTGTTCGCTCCACGTCCCGATATTGGACAGCAACCCCACCAGCAGACTCCGGTGAATCGCCTCGGCCTGGTGGCTCTTCGCCGTCATCCGTGCGCATGCTTGCGCCACCTGCCCGCCGGCCTCAATAACCGCCTGATTATCGGGCAAATCCAGTGCGCGCAGGCGCAACCCGAGTGGCCGGGAGAGCTGGTTGAGCTGCCGCACCACATCCTGCCACTCGCGGAAGCGCAGGTAGTTGAGGAATTCGGCGCGGCACATCCGCCGGAATGCGGAGGAGGACAGCAACCGCTGCTGCGTGCGCAGATACCGCCACAGGTTGAGGTAGGCCAGGAAGTCCGACGTCGGCTCGGTAAACCGCAGGTGGAGCTCATCGGCGGTCTCACGTTTCTCGGTGGGCCGCTCGCGCACATCCTGGCAGGATAGCGCTGCCACAATCACCACGATTTCGCTCGCACACCCGCGCTCCTTGGCCTCCAGAACCATCCGCCCGAGCCGCGGATCAATCGGCAGGCGCGCGAGTTTTTTCCCGACGCCGGTCAGCCGCATAGGCGTGCCAGCGGGTCCGTCCGCGAGTGCGCCAATTTCGGTCAGCAACTGGACGCCGTCGCGCACGGCTTTCGCCTCGGGCCGGTCGATGAACGGGAAATCAGCAACGGTCCCAAGTCCGAGTGAGGCCATCTGCAAGATCACCGAGGCAAGTGAGGTGCGCAGAATTTCCGGTTCGGTGAATTCGGGCCGCGCAGCAAAATCCTCCTCGGAGTACAGCCGGATCGCGATCCCGTCGGCCACGCGCCCGCACCGGCCGGAGCGCTGGTTAGCGCTGGCCTGGCTGACCGGTTCGATGGGGAGCCGCTGCACCTTGGTGCGGGTGGAAAACCGCGAAATCCTCGCATTTCCCGGGTCGATCACATACCGGATCCCGGGCACGGTCAGGGAGGTTTCAGCCACGTTCGTGGCCAGGACGATCCGCCGGTGGGAGTGGGGTTGGAAGATGCGGTGCTGTTCGGCGGCGCTCAGGCGCGCATATAGCGGCAGCACTTCTACCGCGCCGGGTTGGCGCGCATGTTTCTGCCCGGCCGGTAGGTAGCGTTCGGCCAGCAGGTCGCGCAGGGCGGCGTCGGCGTCGCGAATATCTGCTTCTCCGGCTAGGAAGACGAGGATATCTCCGGGCCCCTCGGCCATGAGTTCTTCGGCGGCCTCGCAAATACCCGTCACCTGGTCGATGGGTTCTTCGATCTCTCCTTCGCTGCGCACCAGGGGCCGGTAGCGGATCTCTACCGGGTAGGTTCGCCCGGACACTTCAATAACCGGCACGGGCTTGCCGGTTGCTTCCGCGAAGTGGTCGGCGAAACGTTCGGAGTCGATGGTGGCGGAGGTGATGATGAGTTTCAGGTCGGGCCGCTGCGGTAGTAACCGCGTGAGGTAGCCGAGCAGGAAGTCGATATTGAGGCTACGTTCGTGCGCTTCGTCAATAATGATCGTGTCGTAGCGGCGCAGCTGCGGGTCGGACTGGATTTCGGCCAGCATAATTCCGTCGGTCATGACTTTGACGAGCGTCGCGCTGCTGACCTCTTCGGTGAAACGCACCTGGTAGCCGACCTGCTCGCCGAGTTCTACCTTCAGTTCGCTGCTGATCCGTTCGGCCACTGACCGGGCCGCGATCCGCCGCGGCTGCGTATGCCCGATGAGCCCGGCCACGCCCCGCCCGAGTTCCAGGCAGATTTTCGGGAGCTGGGTGGTTTTGCCGGAGCCGGTCTCCCCAGCCACGATCACCACTTGGTTCTCGGCAATGGCCTGGGCTATATCGTCCCGCCGCGTACTGACCGGCAGCTCAGCCGGATACCTAATCTCCGGGATGGACGCGGCGCGTTCACGCTGACGTTCGGCGGAGAAATACGGCATGCCTGCTAGTGTGCCACGCCCGCCCCGGACCATACCAATGCAATCCCGCACGGCAGGCTTTGCTGCTGCCCACCCACATGTTCGATTTCGACGACGCCGCTGCCCGCCTCCCTGGTATTACGCACAACCACCTGACTGCGGTAACAGGCAAGCGCAGCAGCCACGGCGTTCTCGGTGGCGGGCAGCGCCTGCCATCCGGGCAGGGCGGACGGGTCGGTTCCGGCCCGTTCGGAGACGATCTCGATCAGCGGCACATCCGTGCAGGCTGCGCGCGCCACCTGGCACATCCGCAGATGGTCGGGGTGCCCGTACGTGCCGGCGTCGTCGTAACTCACCACGTAATCGGGTCGGTGCGCGGCAATGGCGGCCTGTAGATCGGCGACGGCGTCCTCCACGGGTAGGCGGGTGAACGCGTCGGGCCGGGTTTCGGCGGGGCCGGCTACGCCGGGGCGCACCCATCGCATACCCGAGTCGCGGTAGCGCCGCCCGGCGCTGCGCCCGAGGAATTCTTGACTGGCCACGCCGAGCCTATGCCCCGCGCTGCGCCATTCGCGCGCGCGCAGCGCCACCAGGGCGTCCTCGCTGGAACTGCTCCCAGCCCCGGCCTGCGCACCGAGTTCCGCCGCCGCCTCCGGCCGCACCTCCCCGCATTCCCCACGGGTGGCCGTCACGACGACGCAGCGCACCCCACGCGCACTCAGGTCTGCGATGAGCGCTCCGGTGGAGAGGGTCTCGTCATCGGGGTGGGCGTGCGCGAACAATACACAGCGCGCCTCGCTGAGCGCCACATAAGGACTCGTCATGAGCGCACCCCCGCTTCCAGTTCGGCCGACTTTGCGCGGGCAGCGAGAATATCGCGGTAAATCTGTACTAATTGCTCCGCCGTGTGGTGCCACGTGTGAGTGCAGGCGAAGGCGCGGGCGTCGCGGCAGGCCGCGCGATAGGCGGCGTCGTCGGAGAGGAGTTCGGTGATGGCGGCCGCCCACGTGGCCGGGTCTCGGTCATCCATGAGTAGCCCGCTCGGTGCGATCGCTTCTGCGAGCCCGCCGGCCCCACGCCACCCGATTACCGGCACCCCGCTCGCCTGGGATTCCAGCGCCACCAGGCCAAAGGTTTCCGACCAGCTCGGTAGCACAAAAAGCCGCGCATTACGCATCAGGCACGCCAGGCGTTCACGGTCGCACGCCCCCACGAATTCGACGGCGTCCCCCACGCTGGCTGCGGCGGCGCGTAACTGCTCGGGATATTGCCCGAAGTCAGCGGAGGCGTCCCCCGCGATAATGAGGTGCAACTCGGGGTGGGCTGCGCGCAGATGCCGAAACACCTCAATTGCCAAATCCGCGCCTTTCAGCGGCTGCAGACGGGCTGCAAACAGCACGTAGGGGTGGTCCGGGGCCGGGCAGGTGCGCGGTCGGAAAAACTCCACCCCCACCCCGGGGCGCGCCACCTCGATGCGCCTGGCCCCGTAGCGTGCGCGGATCGTGGCCGCTTCCACGTCTGATACTGCGACGACGACGTCGGAGTCGCGCGCAATCGCGCGCTCCCCGGCAATACGCCCGGGCGATTCACTGGGTTCGCCGCTGGCCAGCTCGGTGCTCCCGGCGGGGGCGGCTACCGAGTGGAAAGACTGCACATGCGGGAGGTTGAATGCACGCGCCACTGGCAGTGTCGCGATGCCGGAAAACCAGTGATGCGAATGCAGGAGATCGAAGCGGGGTGCGCGGCTAAGGTAGCGGTGCAGCTCGGCGGAGAATGGCTCGATTGTCTGCTCCATGGCGCTCTTGGCCAGCGGCGTGGCCGGCCCGGCGGGCAGCGTGATCAAGCGGGCGCTCGCGCCGTCGTCTGTATCTTCTGCTACGTCGGTGGGTGGGATTGGTTGGACGTCCGGGGTGGTGGGGTCGCTGCGGCGGGTGAAGACCTCGACGTCGTGGCCCAGCCGGGCTAGCTGGCAGGCGACTCGATGCACCACCACATTCATACCGCCGGCGTCGGCGCGCCCTGGTTCTGCCAGGGGGGAGGTGTGCAAGGAGATGAGGCCAAGACGCATACTTCCAGCGTACTTGGCTGCCTGCCTGCGGCATATTCGTGCAGGAGGGCCGTTAATCACGTTTAAGTGGCCGCTCGTTGTGCGTATGCAGCGAGTAGGTGTGCGCAGCGAGGTGAGGTTCACCCAGCCGGGGTGCCCTGTGGACGCCGATAATGTGAACCCGGAGGCGGTGGATTTCATTATCGAGCAGATTCGGCAGGCCTCACAAAAGGGTGACCGGAGCCTGAGTGGTGGGGCCGGTAACCACCTGTTGGCGCTGGCGGATCAGCACACCAACGGGCGCTACCAGCTAGCTGCTGCCGCCACCCGGACCCCGGATGCTAAGACCCCCTCGGCGGGGTCGTCCCAGCCGGCCGCGAACCCGCCAAGCGCGAAACCCACCCCGGGCCTCTTCCCAAAGAAGATGGACCCGTACGCTAAGGCCATCGAAGACGCGAAGGTAGCCGGCAAACAAGTCGTTGAAGGAACCGCGCGGTACTACCCGACTGAGGATGCTCTGTGTTCTGATCTAGGACTGGAGAATCCGTATAAAAGCCAGTGGGATAGCGGACCGTTCAACCTTGTTGTCTTCGACCATCCAACGCAGGTGAAAGCTGCTTATTCAGCAGGTCCCGGAAGCGAAGTCAACACTGCCAACATGATTGTTGTCGAGCCAGGCGCAGGCTTTGATTTCCGAGCTAATGACAAAAAACGCGTGATCATCGCCTTCCGTACTGATGATATTTGGTGGCCGTCGGATGCCTCGGTGCCCATGGGGCAACCGGGCGGCGAGGTCGAGATAATCGCGGTCAAATAGCCGGTTCCAGTCTCACGCCGCGCCCCGCCAGGACCGGGGTCGGTACGAAACGTTCTCCGACGACGCTGGCGCGGCCCTGAGGCCGCGCCAGTATCCCATCGTCTGCGATCCGCCTAGCCTTGGCACACACCGGCTGGCGGCAAGCGGGCCTATTAGGCCGGCCACGTCACCGTCGTCGCCACTTCCTCGGTGGCTGCGGGCAGCCACCGGTCATAGTGAGGGGCAAAAACCTGCTGGCGGTAGAACTCGCGCACCGCTTCGCCACGCTCCATCGGGCGCGGCGTGCGCCCGGAGTCGCCGCGGTATTCCACGGTGTCGCGTCGCAGCTGCCAGTGCCGGTCGTAGATCGCCTGATCAGTCCAGACTTCTAGCAGCATCAGGTGCCCTGGCAGGTCGATATTTTCCAGCCAGTCGTACTGTTCGCAGCCGGGCTCGCGCCGGGTAGCGATCACCTCCGCCCGAGTCGGCTCCGGCGTGTAGTTGTAGGCACCCTGGATGATGATCCGCACGGCCCCGCGGGCTGGCCAGAAGATGCGCCGTTCCGCCTCCGGTAGGGCGGCCGGCACCCATTTCCCGGCGTCGAGCACATAGGGCTCTTGCCGGTAAAACTCAGTGCTCGCCTCATCTAACAGCGTGCGCAATTCGGGCACGATGCCACTATCAATTACCCGCGCCCAATGCGCCCAGTAGGCGGGCTCATCACGCCACAGGCAGGCGATGGCGCCGAGGTCTTGAGAGCGGTACAGTTCGGCGCTCACGCACCCGTCTTCTTCCCGCAGCGCGGCCACATCGGCTTGTACCTGCTCCGCCCGTTCAGGCGCGAAGGTATGCAGCACCCGCAACATTACGCGCTCACCTCCAAGCCCGGTATACCCACGACCACCGGTCCCATTAGTACGTCACCGTCCAGTCCGGCTCGGCATATTCTGGCGCCGGTTCGTGCCGCCGAATAACCCCTTCAATAAGGTATCCGCCCAGCGCATCGAAGGTATCCCAGTAGCCGAACTCAGCGGCCCCATCCCGCAGGGGCGAACCCATACATAGGTCGGCATCCAGTGCCTTCGCGTCCGCACAGGCCCGCTGCCACTCGCTCTCATCCCGGGTCATCCACGGGAAGATATGGTGGATGCCGGTGCCGCGATCATCGGTGAATTCACGGTTGTAGTGGCAGTCGCCGTAATTAACCTGAATGATCTCAAAGCCCACATCGGCCACGAACCCTTGGGCCGTGAAATACCCCGTTGACTTCTTCTCCCCGCGGTACATCGGGTCATCCAACCGCCCGCGCTCGTGCTGCCAGGTTTTCATTGCAAAGGAGTCAATCCCAAAAATATCGCGGTAGTGCGGCAGCGCCGCCATCACGTCATCAACGAGCACCCCAAAATGGAAGATGTGATCCATCGGGATCGGGTCGCCCACACCGGCCGGACGCTCGACCGTCACATTCTGCGCGCCCGGTAAGGGCGCCGCCGTCGTCGTGAACTCCACCAGGTAGCCACCGAGCACCTTCCGGGTGTCGAGGAACTGCCGGGCCTCGCCGCCCTCGGCACGAATCTCGTGCGCCACCGCCAGATCCAGCTCCGGTACCTCATTTACCACAAAAGACAGGAAACAAATTCCCTCCCCCTTGGTCAGGAGGAATTCCTTGAAAGCGGTCTCTCCGGTTGTGGGCTGTACGAGCTCGTAGGGGATCGCCCCAGCCACCCCGCGCGCACTCCGGTATCCGCCGGCGTTGGTGCGTCCATGGGAGCGGGCCGCCTCATCGCTTACTTCGGCCACCTGCCATTCGGTCACCCCTAGGAGGCGGGCATAGTTCGCCATTGCGTCCTCGAGATTTTTCACGACGACGCCGATAGCGGCCAGTCTTTCAATGCTCATAGTTTCTCCAAACTGTTGGGCCGCGGGAGCGGCACTCAGGCTGCGGGCGGGAGCAGCGCCGTACCCGCCCGCAGCGGGGGTCTTAGTAGAAGGGGGTCTTAGTAAAACAGGGACAGGTTCTTCACCAGGATGGTGGCTTGGTCGAAGCGTATTTCACGTTCGGCCAGGAGCCAACCCCACGGGCCGCCGGCATCGCGGACGATAATGTCGCGCCGCTCGCCGGCAATATGGTCCTGGTCGCGCTCACCGCGGGACCGGTACACCAGAAAGTTGGACTTCACGTAGTAGGCCTCTTTATCCTGCAGTTCCGGGCGCAGTTCACTGCGGTCGCTGATCATATCGACCCGCACGTTACTCACCAGGTGGCGGGAGCGGGAGGCAGGTTCCTCCGCCCACGCTTTCGCGGTTTGCAGCCGGTAGACCCGCTGGCGCATGTAATCCTTCGACTCCTCGAAGTACACCGAGGTGCCCTTCTCGCAGGTCTCGAATTTGCGCTCACGGTACACCCGGTTTTCGCGAACCGGGGCCCAATAGTAGAGGTCCTCGCTGAGCATGGTGATCCAGTCATCCCAGCGCATATCGTCGACCATTTCAGCTTCGTTGTAGAGGAACCGGGCCAAGGCCCGTTCGATTTCTGCGTCAACTACTGGCGTGACGTGGGCGTCGCCAGTGGAGTTGTCTTCGGCTTCGACGTCGTCGTGATCGTGCATGATGCCGTCCTTTCTGTGGCGAGGCCTAGTTCTGGCCGACGGTGTCGAGAATGTCGTCTTTGATTTCCCCGCCCTCATAGGACTGGGCAATTTCCGGCTCGCCGCCGCGCATCTGCTTCAATTCCTCCCAGGAGGCGCCGGACATCAGATCCCGGTAGAAGCCGTACATATTCAGGGCGGCATTGTCGGAGTACACGTGCGCGGAGGAGCCGCCGGGGTAACCGTCGTCGTCGGTAACGGGCGGGGCTTTACGCATGTGGTAGGTGTAGCGGTTCTCGCGGGCCTTATATCCGCGCAGGATACGCTGCATTTCATCCCAGTTCTCGGCGTCATCCTGCTCGAACATACCGCCGGGGGAGAAGGTGCGCATAATGTCCTTACGGATGCCGTCCTTCACCTGCTCCGGGGCGTCCTTGGGGACGAAAGCCCAGGACCAGATCTCCATTTCCTTGGGTCCGCGCGGGTGGGTGACGCGGAAGGTGTAATTCCCGAGCATCATAAAGTTCGGGAACAGGTTCATATGCCCGCGCACTTCCCGGTATTCGCCGAGGCGTTCTTCGATCTGTGCCCGCGTTTCTGGTTCGTTTTCCCACTCCAGCAGGGCTGGGCCGGTGTTGGGGAGTTCCTTACCGCGCACCCCAAAGAAGGCGCCCCCGTGGCCGTAGGGGGAGAAGAATTGCCGCCCGGTGGGGATTTTCTCACGCTTAGATTTGCGGTCAAAAGTATCTGAACCGGTAGAGAGGGCTTCGACGGCGGAGACGTGTGAAATCTCGGAATGCTGCATGTCCGAGGTGGGTTGTTCAACATTGAATTTCCAGTTGGATGGCAGCACCCATTTGTGTACTGAGATGGCTTCCATGCCGCCCGGGTAGCGGTCGGCGTAGCCGTCAAAATAGTACTTGGCATTGCCCAAATACTCTTCCAGTGACGGCATCGTTTCATCCCAGGTGCCGAAGATGAAGCCCTTATAATTTTCGATCCGCGGCACCTTGACGGCGTTCAGTTTGCTGCGGTCAAAGCCCTCCGGGTAAGCCCCTTCCTCGTGCGAAACCATGGTGAGGTTACCTTCGAGGTCGTAAGTCCAGCCGTGGAAGGAGCACATGAAGGCCTTGGCGACCCCGCGGTCAGCGCGGCAGATACGCATCCCACGGTGGCGGCACTGGTTAAGGAAGGCTTTGACCGAGCCGTCCTTTTGCCGGACGACGACGATCGGGTCCTCCCCAATATAGGTCTGAATATATGAGCCGCGCTTTGGCAGCATGGAGTCGTGAGCGAGGAACACCCAGGTGCGGGTCCATACCTGTTCTAGTTCCTGCTGGTAAATGTCTTCATCGGTGAAGATGCGCCCGGAGATGGTCCCATTGACGGGATCAACAAGCTCGGAAATGTCGCGCATGAGAGCCCCTTTCACGTGGTCGTGCTATCACGGTAAAACTCTCGTGAACGGCGCATGGCTGCTTATGCCAACCAGCGGCACAATCTCGCTATGCAGGCGCTGTTGAGACACATAGTGAAAGGCGCAAAACTGCGGGCATGGCTTCCCCTCACCATGATGCCAGCGAGACTCAGGCAAAGCTGGCCGTCACCGTCCGCTCACGTGGCGGTCTCCTTGACGCCGCCCGGAGACGATCCTTAACGGCCCGCAGAAGATGACCTTCCGCCAAGGGCAGCGGGTGGCGAGCGTCGACGTCGTCGTCACCGGAGGCGCTATAGTACTCGAAAATCCGCTGCCCACCGGGGCCCTGAAAGTCCACGCGGTCAGCTCGGAGGAAACGAAGGGCGAATCTGCTCCCACCATCAACGCCATCGACGGGAATCCCAAGACCTTCTGGCATACTCGCTGGTCAGAAAACCCAGCGGACTTCCCGCACTATATCGAATTGGCGCTGCCCGCAGATAAATCCTGCACGGTTACGGGATTTGAATACACTCCACGCCAAGAAAGCGCCAATACCCGGGGGAAGGACTACCGGATTTCGGTGTCAGACGATGCCTAAACATGGACCGAGGTGCACACCGGTAAATACCGTTCCGGCGCGGACACTCAGGCCGTGAACTTCCCTGCTGAGAAGCGTCTGGCTGCCAAGATATGTGCGGATGGAACAGCTGTCCGCCCAAAATGTCGATACATTCGGCGGGGCGGGCGATATGCGCGTGGGCGCGATCTGTGAGGAACCGTCCAATGGCGCGCCCGGTGAATATGAGCCGCAACCTAACGCCACCTGACCTACCCGGAAGCCAAGCTCGTCTTCCCCGGTAATGACGGCAAAGCCTCCCACGCCGATGCCGATTACTGGCGGTGAGTTGACCGGTTTGGTACTGCTGGCAGGCAGCTTGCTGGGCCTGGGCGGATGGGCAATAATCCGCCGCAAGCAGTTGAGCTAGCCCGCGGATAGGCAGACTGCATAAACGAACGGGGGGGCAGCAATCGGCTGCCCCGCCTGCGTCGTCGTTACGCAGCGACTACTGCGGCCTCCCGCTTGGATAGCGACAGGTACAGCAGCGCGGCGACCACGGAGATGGAAGCCAGGAAGATGAGCGCCACATTCCAACTGAAAATGTCTGCCAGGTAGGGCATCACCAGGTTCGCGCACAGCTCACCGACGATATACCCGAAGAGCCCCACGAATCCGACGGCCACTCCGGCGGCCTTCAGCGGCACGAAGTTCAGCGTCAAGATGTTGACAATCAGCTGCGGCCCGTAAATCAGCGCGCCCATGAGTCCGGAGCAGATAAGCAGCAGCGGGTAGCTGTGGTTGCCCATGTAGAACACGATCAGCCCGGCCAGCGCTACCAGCCCCACACATCCGACGAGTGATTGGCGGGAGGGCAGTTTCACGGAGATCCACGCAAACAGGAACGACCCGGGGATTGCCACCCACTCCAGCACCGAGAAGGCCATCTGGTACTGGTCGGTGCTGAAGCCCATTTCGGTGCCGAGGAAGGCGGGCATCCAGTTGAGAATCCCAAAGCGCAGGAAGTACAGAGCGGCGTTAATGAAGGCCACCGTGAGTACCAGCGGGGAGGTGAAAACGAAGCGGACCAGGATATTCCAGTAGGAGTCGTCTGGCGTTTCGTCCGTATTCGGCTCGCCGGCGCGCCCGTAAATCTCCCGCAGCGTGGGCATCCCTTCGTCCTCGGGCCGGTCACCCCCGAATTTCCAGAAGATCGCGGACAGCACCAGCACCACCAGGCCCGGCACCCAGAAGGCGATGGCCAGATTGCGCGGGCCGGCGAAGGCGAGCAAGCCGGTAATAATAATCGGCAGTGCGGCCCCGCCGAGGTTTTGGGAGGTATTCCAGATCGCGATCCCGGAGCCGCGGGTTTTATTCGGGTACCAGTTCGCGATCATAGCCATCGACGCCGGCGCGAGCGCCCCCTGCACTGCCCCCAGCAGGAACATCAACACGCACAGCAGTGCATAGGAGCTGTTGAAGCCGATGAGGATACATAAGATCGCAGAAATCCCGAGTGCGCCGGCAAAGGTTTTCCGCAGTGAAGTGCGGTCGACCAGCATGCCCATAAAGAATTTGCCAAAACCGTAGGTCACGGTAAACGCGGTGAGCACCCACCCGATCTGCGGCAGCGACCAGTCATTGGCCAGGCGCATCTCTTCGGAGGTGAGTTTGAAGTTATTGCGCACCAGGTAGGCGCACACGTACCCCACGTAGGCGACCACAAAAACACTGGTGCGGCGGCGCAGATAGTTGCGGAAGGTATCGGGGTGGGCGGCCTTAAAAGCCTCCGAGGTGTCGTCTTCGTCCTCATTCAATGGCGTGCGTTCAGCAATCGTGGCGTCCCCGGCAGTATCGAGGCTGTTATCCCACGACGCCGCTTCCCGCGCCGGCAGATGATCGTCACGGTCCGGGCCAGATGTGTTAGTCATGAACTCCTCCTTGAGTATAGGTGGTGAGGGGATAAGTTTAGTTGGTGCGCTCGAGCGGTGTAAAACGCCTCCGAACACGTTGATGGGGGTTGATGTGAAAAGCAAACTGCGGTGAAAATAGAGTTCCAGATGCACGCTGGTGCCGCCTCCCCTAGGCTTGCGTTAGGACCTGCCGCGGAAGGATCGCAGCAGCTCAGTTTGAGGAGACAAACATGGGTAAGAAGTCATTCATTCTCGGTGCGCTCGTTGGTTTTGTGCTGGGCTCGCGCGCCGGGCGGGAGCAGTACGAGAAGATCAAGAACGTGTCCCAGGATCTGTGGCACTCGGAGCCGGTACAGGCCGGTGTAGCCAAGGTGGAGGACACCGTGGGCGGGGCGGCTCGCGGCCATGCCTCTAACCTGACGGACAAGGTTGCCGATATGGTCAAGGACCGTATCAACACGGCTGGCAAGAAGCCGGTTCGTGACGATATGGCTGGCCATATGAGCGGTGGTGATAAGCCGATGGAACCGGCAGAGCCCGGCCCCCACGCCTAAACTCTCGCCGATTTTTGCGAAGCTAGTGCGCCCCGGTCAGGATGTTACTGGCCGGGGCACGTCCATACCCGTTGACGTGAGCTAAATCGACCCTCGACCCTCTGGCATTCGCGCGGCTGGTTGTGACAATCTAGGCCCGTGGATGATACCCCTTCAGCCCCCCGCACCCCGACGCCCGCGCAGATTCGGCGGTGGCGTCGCTATCTGGCTGAAGAGCGCGCGGAGGCGCGTATTTATCGCAATTTAGCGGAACGTACCGGAGGAGAGGAACGGGCGATTCTCCTGCAGCTAGCGCAGGCGGAGCGGCGTCACGAGTCACATTGGGAGCACCTGCTGGGCCCACACGCCGGCCCTACCCGGATGCCACTGCGGGTAGCAATTCTCGGCTTCCTGGCACGCATATTTGGTTTCGTATTCGTACTGGCCCTCCTCCAGCGCACTGAAGAGCGGTCCAACTACGCCATCGACGCCGATGCCACCGATCAGATGGCTGCCGATGAGCGTATCCACTCCGAGGTGGTGCGCGCCATCGCCGCCCAAGGGCGCACGGCGATGTCCGGGTCATTCCGGGCCGCTGTTTTCGGTGCCAATGACGGCTTGGTATCCAATCTGGCTCTGGTTTTAGGGGTTGGTGCAGCGGGTATCGCACCAGAGGCGATCCTCCTCACCGGTATTGCCGGCCTCCTGGCCGGGGCACTGTCAATGGCTGCCGGTGAGTACGTGTCGGTGCGGTCGCAGCGGGAGCTTCTGGACGCATCCACCCCGGATCCGCGCGCCGGAGAGGCGCTCGCCTACCTGGACATCAACGCTAACGAGTTAGCGCTCGTCTACCGGGCACGCGGTATGGATGAAGAGGAGGCTGCTGTGGCGGCGGCGCGAGCCATGCGCACACACCAGAACACATCTTTGCGCCTGCCCGGAGAGCCTGGCGAGATCGCTGGCGCGCCCGCCGGTGCCGACGGGGGTGCCTTTGAGGAGGTGGGCTCGCCCTGGCGGGCAGCGGCGTCGTCATTCGTATTCTTCGCTTCCGGGGCGTTGGCCCCGATTGTGCCCTATATATTCGGTATGAGCGGGGTGGCGGCGATGATGGCAGCCGCAGTTATTGTTGGTCTGCTCTTGCTCACTACCGGCGGAATTGTGGGGGTGCTGTCCGGTTCTTCGCCGCTGCAGCGGGGCCTGCGCCAACTCCTCATCGGATACGGAGCGGCCGCCGTCACCATCGGCTTAGGTAAGCTGTTCGGAACGTCGGTGAGCTAGATGGCGTTATCAACGGTAATCTCGCTCGGTTTACCTGATCTCTTTCGCGCGCTGGACCTCACCGGCGTACTCGTCAACGGGGTTCTTGGCGGGCTGATCGCACGTAAAAAACGCTTCGATGCAATGGGGTTCGCATTCCTTGCCGTCATCTCCGCCCTCGGCGGCGGTATGCTCCGGGACGTGCTCCTCCAGCACGGGACCCCGGTAGCCCTTACTGACCCGCTCTATATCGTCACGGCGCTCGCGGGGGCGGCGTTGGCTTTTGTGGCGCGTTTTGATCGCCGCTGGTGGAATCGCAGCTTCATCCTCGCCGACGCCCTCGTCCTCGGCTGTTGGGCGGCGACGGGGGCCGCAAAAACCCTCTCCGTGGGGCTGGGGTGGGTGCCTGCGCTTATGCTCGGCACCCTCACCGCAGTAGGCGGAGGGATGATTCGCGATATTTCGGTAGGCCAAGTGCCGGCGGTGTTCGGGGGCACCACCCTGTACGGTACCGCTGCGCTGGCGGGGGCGTCAGTAATGGTTCTGATGCACCCGCACTTCTCCTCGAATATTTCCATGCTCGTGGCTACGGGGGTGGGCTTTGCTCTGTGCGTAACCGCGCGGTGGCGGCGCTGGCGGCTGCCGGAGCATGACGACTGGTCTATTACGCTCACGTCCACCCAGTTGCGGCGCCTCATGCGTATCCGTGTGCGTCGCGGTCCACGCGGGATGGCAGCCGCGCTTGGCGGGTCCGTGGATCGGCCTGGGAGATCCGTACCCCCGGGGGAGCGTATGTCCGACGACGACGAAGGGCCCGCACCCCCGTCCGAGGGCGCGGGCCCACCGCGGTTGATCCGCTAATTCACCTGTTCTTCTTGCCCATCTTCTGCCCAGCGGGTGTGGAAAACTCCCGGTTTGTCGATGCGGGCGTAGGTGTGGGAGCCAAAGTAGTCCCGCTGCGCCTGGATGAGTGCGGCGGGTAGTCGTTCGGCGCGTACGCCGTCGTAATATGCCAGGGAGGCCGCGAAGGCTGGCACTGGAATCCCGGCTAGTGCCGCGTGCGCAACAACTCGGCGGAGCGCCGGAATACATTCTTGGACGGACTCAGCAAACTGTGGTGCCGCTAGTAGTAGCGGAACGTCGTGTACCCCTCCGGAGGAGCCTTCCGCATCTGCGGTTTGTGCGCCGGGGGCTGAATGTTTGGCGGGGGAGGCAGGGGCCTCACTGTAGGCGCGGGCGATTTCGTCTAGGAAGCGGGCCCGAATAATGCAGCCAGCCCGCCAGATTTTGGCCAGTGCGGCTCGGTCGATACGCCATCCATATTCGGTAGCGGCCGCGGCAATCTGGTCGAACCCCTGCGAGTATGCCACCACTTTGGCGGCATAGAGGGCGCGGCGCACGTCGTCGGTGAAGGCTGCTGGATCGGTGATGTGAGGGGCATCGGTCAGGGCCGCCAGCTGGGCTCCGGCTTCCCGCTGCGGTACCGAGGACGACAGCCCGCGTGCGAAGGTTGCCTCCGCGATCCCGGTGATGGGCACGCCCAGATCGAGCGCATCTTGGACCGTCCAACGGCCGGTGCCTTTCTGCCCGGCCTGATCGACGACGACGTCCACCAGCGCCTGGCCTGTCTCTGCATCCCGGTGCGCTAAGACCTTGGCCGTGATCTCAATGAGATAGGACTCTAGATCCGTGCTGTTCCACTGCTCAAAGACATTCGCCAACTCCGCCGGTGACTGTCCGAGCCCTTGCCGGAGTAGATCATAGGCTTCCCCGATGAGCTGCATATCGGCATATTCGATTCCGTTATGCACCATCTTCACGTAATGGCCGGAGCCATCCGTGGAGATGTGGGTGCAGCACGGTTCACTGTCGACCTTGGCGGCGATGGATTCCAGAAGTGGTCCGACGCGATCATAGGCCTCATCGGTGCATCCAGGCATAATTGAGGGGCCTTCTAACGCCCCAACTGCGCCTCCAGAAACCCCCGCTCCAACAAATACGACACCTTTCTTACTTAATTCTTTTTCCCGCCGGATGGTGTCCTTATAGAGTGCGTTACCACAGTCCACGATGATGTCACCGGGCTCCATGTGGGCCGCCACCTTCTCGATGACGTCGTCGGTGATGGGACCGGCGATCACCATGACAATCACCACCCGGGGGCGGCGCAGCGAAGCGACAAAAGCGGCCATATCGTCAGCCGGAATAAATATGCCTTCATCGCCATGGTCAGCGATGAGGGCTTGGGTAAGGTCGGGTGTCACATTGTGAATCCCGACGGCGTGACCGTGCCGAGCCAGGTTGCGGGCAAGCCGTGACCCCATGACTCCCATCCCGGTAACTCCGATGTCTGCTGTCCCGGGTGCGGGTGTGTCGAAACTAGACTCAGCCATTTTTCCTCCATATGTCGGAAACCTAGTTTTCTCGATAATCGTCGCTTTTATTGTCTCGCGAGATGGCTGGAATGTCCCGCAGAA
>JAEWHO010000036.1 GCA_023387755.1 Actinomycetes bacterium
CGCCAGGATGGGGCTGTATCCTCTGCTCCCTACGGTTCTGCTTCGATCCTGCCCATCCCGTGGGCTTATCTGGCGTTGCTGGGGGCTGAGGGGCTGCGAGCAGTCACCTCGACGGCGATCGCTTCAGCGAATTACATTGCGCAACGTCTCGACTCGTACTACCCGGTTCTGTACAAGGGACGCAACGATATGGTTGCGCACGAATGTATTCTCGATCTGCGTCCTTTGAAAGCGCAGACGGGGATTACCGTCGACGACGTCGCCAAGCGGCTCATGGACTATGGTTTCCACGCTCCGACTATGTCTTTCCCGGTGGCCGGTACCCTCATGGTTGAGCCGACCGAATCGGAAGACAAGGCAGAGCTGGATCGTTTCTGCGAAGCCATGATCATGATTCACGGCGAAGCGATGAAGGTGCAGCGAGGAGAATGGCCCCGGGATGACAACCCGCTGGTTAACTCACCTCATACAGCACGGTGCGCGTTGTCAGGTGAGTGGGAGCACCCCTACAGCCGAGAAGAAGCGGTGTACTCCGGGGCGCTGGCGGTTTCCGATCAGGGGGCCGACCAGGCAGCCTATGACGAGGCGGTGGCAACCAAGTACTGGCCGCCGGTTCGCCGCATAGACGGCGCCTGGGGGGACCGGAACCTCACCTGTTCGTGCCCACCTCTTTCCGCCTACGCTGAGCAGGATTAGACGGACATATCCACCCCGGTCGCTGTCCTTACCAGCGCCGACCGAAAAGCCGCCAGCGGCCCGTGATCACCTCGATCACGGGCCGCTGGCCACATCCCACGCTAGTGTTGCGCGCGTGAGTAATACGTAGTAGATTTTATAATTGTTAGCGGCGGCCAACGGGCTGCCGCTTCTTTGTCTTTCTAAACGCGAAAGGTCGCCAGTGACTGAAACGGCTAAGACATCCCCGAGCGCAACTACTGAAAAAAAGACTCCTTCCACTCCCGCTTCCCGCAAGGGTGCGGCGCGCACATCCGCCGCTAAGTCCAGCACCGCCGCAGCTGCGGCCAAGAAAAATGCATCGAAGAGCTCCACGGCTGGATCCACCAAGGTGTCCTCGGCGGCTTCAGCGAAAAAGGGGACAGCCAAGAAGATAGCGGACAAGAAAGAAACTACTGCTAGTAACTCCGCGGGGGCTGCGAAAACACCCGCCAGGAAGAAGGGGGCTGCAACAAAGGGAGCCGCGGCAACGAAGAAAACTGCCGCAGCTCCCAAGACAACCGAGGCAAAGAAAGCATCGGCCGCGAAAAAGGGAGCCGGGGCAAAGAAGAGCGCGCCTAAGAACAAAGCCACGACCACCGCCACTGCGAAAACCAAGGCTGCCGGGGCGAAAGAGAGCGCAGCCAGCGCTAAGAAAGCGGGCCCGGCAGGGGGTACTGCTAAGAAGAAGGCGAATGCCGCGAAGGCTGCCAAGCCGGATAAGACAGCCATCCAGGCGGATGCAGAAGAAATCGAGGACGAGGAGCTCGAAGATTCGGCTCTGTCCCCAGATATCGATCTGGAGGATGAGGATCTCGATGACCTCGAAGACTCGGGCGAGTCGGCTGATTCGGCCGATGACGATGATGAAGATGACGAAGACGACGAGGACGACGAAGACGAGGGCGAAGAGGAGTCCATTAGTCCCGCCGCTGAGGCTAAGAAGAAGTCGAACGACACGAGCTTCGTCGTCTCCGACCGTGACGATGACGGACCCGCCCAGAAGGTCGTGACCGCGGGTGCTACTGCCGATCCAGTTAAGGACTACCTCAAACAGATTGGTAAAGTCGCGCTGCTGACCGCTGAACAGGAAGTTGAACTTGCCAAGCGAATTGAAGCGGGCCTCTTCGCCGAAGATATGCTCACGCGCGAGGGCGATGACATAGAGCGCAAGTATAAGCGCGAACTCATGTGGATCGCCGCTGATGGACGGGATGCTAAAAACCACCTGTTGGAAGCCAACTTGCGTTTGGTGGTCTCGTTAGCGAAGCGGTACACCGGCCGCGGAATGCTGTTCCTCGACCTCATTCAGGAAGGAAACCTCGGCCTGATCCGAGCGGTAGAAAAATTCGACTACACCAAGGGCTACAAATTCTCCACCTACGCAACCTGGTGGATCCGCCAGGCGATTACTCGCGCCATGGCAGACCAAGCGCGCACGATCCGCATCCCGGTGCATATGGTTGAGGTTATTAATAAGCTGGCTCGGGTCCAGCGGCAGATGCTCCAAGACCTTGGCCGGGAACCCACTCCGGAGGAATTGGCCGAAGAGCTGGATATGACACCTGAGAAGGTAGTAGAGGTCCAGAAGTATGGTCGCGAGCCCATCTCTCTGCATACACCGCTAGGTGAGGACGGAGATTCGGAATTCGGTGATCTGATTGAGGATTCAGAAGCCATCGTGCCCGCCGACGCTGTCTCCTTCCTCATGCTGCAAGAACAGCTACATGCGGTACTGGACACCCTGTCCGAACGGGAAGCGGGCGTTATTGCGATGCGCTTTGGGTTGAACGATGGGCAGCCGAAGACGTTAGACGAAATCGGTAAAGTCTACGGCGTCACGCGGGAGCGGATCCGGCAGATCGAGTCCAAGACTATGTCTAAGCTGCGCCACCCATCCCGGTCGCAAGTTCTGCGCGACTACCTTGACTAAGGTGCAGTTAACCAGCGGGGAAATGCCTGCGGGATTCCGCATTTAATAGTCGAGCGGCCCACCTTCTAGGTGGGCCGCTCGACGTGAGAACAGGGGCTTATTCGCCGTCGGGGATGGTTTCATCCCGCAAAATAGTCGCCTGACCAGCTAGGGAATCCGAGAACTCGCGTGAATGATGGCCGCAGAAAAACAGCTTGCCGGTCCTCAAGCCGTAAACGACGCGGGCCTGCGCGCCGCATGCATCACAGCGGTCCTGCGCCGTCAACGGAGCAATCTCATGAAGTGCAGATACGGTTGTTGCTGTCATGACTCCATCACATCATGGGTGGGTGCTGCAGACCTGATCGGCTCGCTCAACTTCGCGGAGGGCTGAACCAGCGCGCCCCTCACGGTTTGTGTCGGAGGTGTGTTCTAGCATCGATTGTGTGAGTTCTTCAGCGTATACCGCGCGGCACCTGCAGGTCCTTGAGGGGCTGGAAGCAGTACGTAAGCGGCCGGGTATGTACATTGGTTCCACCGACGCACGTGGGCTTATGCACTGCGTTTGGGAAATCATTGACAACGGTGTTGATGAGGCCTTGGCCGGGCATGCTACGCGGATCGACGTGATTCTCCACGACGATGACTCCGTAGAAGTGCAGGATAATGGGCGCGGAATTCCCGTCGACACGGTGGGGGATACTGGCCTATCGGGGGTGGAGGTTGTCTTCACTAAGCTTCATGCGGGAGGTAAGTTCGGGGGCGGCTCATATGCCGTTTCTGGCGGCCTGCACGGCGTTGGTGCCAGCGTGGTTAACGCTTTATCCTGTCGGCTCGATGTTGAGGTGGACCGAGGTGGCACTACCCATGCGATGAGTTTTCGGCGTGGGGAGCCAGGGGAGTTTAAAGCCTCCAGAAATCCCAGCCCACAGGACACCTTTACACCGTTCACGACAACCTCACACTTGCGGACCTTTGGTCGAATTGCGAAGAAGAAAACTGGCACGCGGGTCCGTTTCTGGCCCGACCGGCAAATCTTCCCAAGCAGTGAACAGCTTGACCTGGACACCATCGTGCAACGGGCCAGGCAGACGTCCTTTCTCATCCCGGGGCTCACCATTACCGTCTCGGATCGGCGCCAAGGGGAGAGCCAGGTTGAGGAATTTCGCCACGACGGCGGCGTTGTCGATTTCGTGGAATATCTCAGCCATGACTCCGCCGTCACCGACATTTGGCACTTGCGCGAGGTACGTACCTTCACTGAGACGGTCCAGCAGCTCGATACGCGCGGCAGGCTGAAGCCCAAAGATATTGAACGCGATTGCCAGATCGATATTGCCCTGCGTTGGGGGCAGGGTTTTGAAACGACTGTGCGGAGTTTCGTTAATATTATTGCCACCCCTAAAGGGGGCACCCATATTCAGGGTTTTGAACAGGGATTGGTGAAAGCGATCCGTCGGGCTATCGATGGGAATGCCCGGCGTATTAAATACACGGCCAAGGATCCGCGTATTGAAAAAGATGATATCCTCGCGGGCCTCACCGCCGTGGTTACTGTATCGCTGGCAGAACCCCAATTCGAAGGTCAAACCAAGGAAATTCTCGGCACGCCGGCGGTCCGGTCGATGGTAGCCGGCGTCGTCGACGAAGGGCTGGAGGCAATCTTCAACTCCAATGCCCGCGATACGAAAACCCAAACAACTGCGGTGTTGGAGAAAATCGTCGGGGAGATGCGAGCGCGGGTGTCGGCCCGGATGCATAAGGAGATCTCCCGGCGCAAGAACGCGCTCGAGTCATCGACCTTGCCGGCCAAACTCGCGGATTGCCGGACCCGGAGCGTCGAAGAATCCGAGCTCTTTATTGTGGAGGGCGATTCGGCTCTCGGAACGGCAAAGCTAGCGCGGACCTCCGAGTTCCAGGCGTTACTTCCTATTCGAGGAAAGATCCTCAACGTCCAGAAAGCCACCCCGACGGAGATCCTTAAAAACGTCGAGTGTTCTACCATCATCCAGGTGATCGGGGCGGGGTCCGGCCGCACGTTCGACTTGGACGCCGCCCGGTACGGCAAGATCATTCTGATGACCGATGCTGACGTGGACGGTGCCCATATCCGCACCCTCCTACTTACCCTCTTCTTTCGCTATATGCGCCCCTTGGTTGAGGCCGGGCGCGTCTATGCCGCCGTGCCGCCGCTTTTCCGGGTTGACATTAATGCAAAAGGACGCCGCGCGCGGGAAGTGAAATATGTGTACTCTGACGCGGAGCTTGAACGCCTCTTGGCGCAGCTTGAAAAACAGGGCCGCACATATAAAGAACCGATCCAGCGCTATAAGGGTTTGGGGGAGATGGACGCAGACCAGCTGGCGGAGACCACGATGGATCCAGCCCATCGCACGCTGCGTCGCATATCCATGGCTGATGAACAGGCGCTGATCGAGGCGGAGCGGGTCTTCGAATTGTTGATGGGATCCCAGGTTGCGCCTCGGCGAGATTTTATTGTCGCCGGAGCTGGTGAGGTGACCGCCGAAACGATTGATGCGTAGATCAGGGTTAGCGGGCGTAAGGCGCGGCCGTTATGCTAGGGCGTGTCCGGTAACGAGAGGTCATCAAGGTAGTTCGTGAATCACGAGAATCCCGCCCAGCATACTGACAGAGGCTACGACCAGGGGCAGACAGTTCACGATCTAAGTGAACGACACCCACTGGGGCGCGGCTCGATATTCGCACGCTTGGCAGCCGCTAGGCGAGAACGGCGGACGCAGGCTGCGGAAGTATCGGCGCGGCACCCCCTCGCCGGAAACCTGCGGTGGCGGGATCTCAGCAGTGCCGATACCCCGGCATTAATCAGCTTGATAAAAGAGGTTGAGGAATCCGAAAATCCGCCCTTCCGCACCACCGCCCAGGAAGTGCGTGAACTATTCGACCCGGGCTACCGGATTGCGTGTCGGGGTGGGTTTGACGACGACGGCCTCCTGCGCGCCTACGCCCTTGTGAGGGTAGCTGAAGACGAACTGCCCTACGCTGTTGCCACTCTCTCCGGCGCTGTCCATCCCGTCCTGCGCGACCAGCGGCTTGGCAGGGATATGCTGCAATGGCAGATCGAAGCCGGCAAAGCCATCCTGGTTGACCTCGACCGTGACGTGCCCGCTTATATCCAGGTGCATGTGGAGTCGGGACAAGAAGATATTGCCGATATGTTGCAACGCCACGGTTTTAGCGAGCACGGAGTAGTCACGCAGCTGCGGGGCAACCTGCAGCAGACGCTGCCGCCGTTAAACCTGCCCGCCCATATCCGCCTGGAACCGTGGCGGCCCGAACTGGATACCGAAGTGCGCCGCGCCCATGACGCGGCTTTCGCGCAATCAGAATCTACCACCACAGTTAATGACGCGGAGTGGGCACGGGTAGCGGCCCGAGTCATGCCGCAGTGGTCATACGTGGCGATGGATCGCTCCACCGACCGCCCCCAGGTTGCCGGCTACGTGCTCGCCTCCCAATGGGAAGAAGACTGGGAAGCACTCGGCTGGACCGAAGGCTATATTGAAGCGCTGGGCGTCCGTAAAGAATGGCGCGGTCAGGGGGTTGCCATCGGCCTGCTGACTTCCTGTATGAAATCCATGGCGGCCAGCGGTATGCAATACGTCGGACTCGATACGGATAGCGCCACCCCTACTGGGGCGAGCGTCATATTCGAAGCGCTCCATTTTGAGCCGACACACACCACACGGCAGTACATTCTCGCGCTGTGAAGCACGCTCCGCGGCAGCAATAAGGGAGCTGTAATGAGCGACTTACCAGAGCACTACCTCCGGTGCCGGTTTTAACCGATACCAGCAATCGGTTTGGAGGATGCCGCTCCGGAGCCATCGCGCCGCTCGTCGGCAGGAGGAAGTTCCACACTCTGCCCGCCACTGCCAACTGCGCGCGGGTCGAGCCCGACCCAGGCCAGCACCAGCGCATTATGGCCGGCGCGGAAACGGTGGCAGCGTACCCCCATTGTGGCCCGTCCCTTGGTGGGATAGCGGTCTAAGGGGGTTACCTTGACGTATTGATCTACGCTGGGATGCGCCCTGTCACCGGCAACCGTTACCACCTCAGCCGCGGCAATCTCCGCATCGGCAATAACCGCAGCGGCAACTACCACATCATCAGCAGCGAGTTTCATGCCTGCCATGCCGCCGGCCCCGCGCCCCTGCGGACGTACCAGATCAGCGGCAAAATGCAGCAACTGGCCCTGCTGGCTTATCAGAACGATATGGTCATCCGCGCGGTCACAGACTGCTGTAGCGACAACACGATCACCGGGGGATAGCCCGATAATTTCAAAGCTATCGGCGGACTTCGGGAAATCTGCGGCGCGGAAGCGCTTCACCTTACCCTCGCGGGTGACGATCACCGCAGTGGGGGCATCTTCGCTGACATCAACCAACCCCACCACCTGCTCATCGCCAGTCAGGGAGACAAGATCGCGGATCGGAATTCCGCCGGCCAGGGAGGGGGCCGACGCGGTGGGGGCGAGCGCCGGTATATCGAGGACGTTCATGCGCTGCACCCGCCCACTATCCATGAGCACACCAATCATCCCGTGGGAACGCGACGGCAGCGCCGCGAGTAGCGCGTCATGGGCGCAGCGGGGACCGGACCGGGTGATCACAGGGGCTTCCGGCTCCAGCGCTAGTTGGCCTTCAGCCCCGGCCAGCCCAGTATCGGGGGCGTCGATACGGGCCACCAGACCGCTAGTTGACAACACTACGCGGCAGGCGACGTCGGGCACCTGTAATGGCACGGCAGCGGGTCCCACCCCCGCGGACTCTAGTAGGACGGTACGGCGCGGGGTGGCATGGGCAGCAGCCACCCGGGCTAAGTCATCAGAAACCACTTCCCGCAGGCGCGCATCGCTGGCTAAAATCTCTTCCAGCTCCGCGATTTCCTGCGCCAGCTGGTCGGCTTCAGCCTGCAGTTCGATCCGGGAGAACTTGGTCAGACGGCGCAAGCGCAGCTGCAGTATGTACTCCGCCTGGGCCTCTGACAGGTCAAAGATCATCATGAGCCGGTCCCGGGCGGCTGCGGCGTCATCGGAGGAGCGGATCACCTGGATGACTTCGTCGATATCGGCGATTGCAATGAGTAGCCCCTGGACCAGGTGGAGGCGCTCTTGGCGCACCTGTAGTCGGTGGCGGGTGCGGCGGGTAACCACCTCGAGCCGGTGATCGAGATAGATCTGCAGGAGTTGTTTTAACCCGAGGGTCTGCGGGCGGCCATCGACGAGGGCCACATTGTTAATCCCGAAGGATTCCTCCAAAGGGGTGTGGCGGTAGAGTTTTTCAAGCACCGCTTCCGGGTTGAAGGAGTTTTTCACTTCGATTACGAGGCGGAGGCCGTTCTTCCGGTCTGTCAGATCAGTAACCCGGGAAATACCGGTAATTTTCTTTCGATCTACGGCGTCCTTAATCCGGTCGATTACCCGCTCCGGGCCCACCTGATAGGGCAGTTCCGTCACCACGATTCCCTTGCGGCGGGCGGTAATATTCTCAATCCGCGCCCGCGCGCGAGTGCGGAAGGAGCCCCGGCCGGTAGCGTAAGCATCCCGAATCCCATCTAAACCGATGATCTTACCGCCCGAAGGCAGATCAGGGCCGGGTACAAAACCCATGAGCGTATCGAGGTCCGCCTCTGGGTGGGTGAGCAGATGACGGGCAGCGGCCACCACCTCACCGAGATTATGGGGGGCCATATTGGTGGCCATCCCGACGGCGATACCAGCGGCACCATTGACTAACAGATTGGGAATGGCCGCG
>JAEWHO010000042.1 GCA_023387755.1 Actinomycetes bacterium
CCTCCTAACTGTGCCAAATGCCTCGTCCAAAGTCAGGTATCGCAGCGCATCAAAATCGTGAGATATGAGACGATCCGAAGGTGTCCAATCCGTACTCACGTATCTTGAAACTGCCCGGCGCGGGGAAATTCTGTTCCGCGGGCCTGCTAGCCCGCTTCCCCATGGCGATGACTGGAATCGGCATCGTGTTGATGGTGCAGCATCTGTACGGATCGTACGGGTTGGCAGGGTCGGTTTCTGCCGCCGCCGTGATCACGATTGCGATCGCGGCCCCGTTTATCTCCCGCCTGGTGGACCAGTACGGGCAGTCCCGGATTATGCGGCCCGCCCTGGTGGTCTACAACCTCGGTTTAGCGGCGCTGGTGATCGCAGCGGTGAGCCACGCGCCCGCCGTCGTGTTGTTTGTATGCGCGATTATTGCGGGGCTGAGCTGCGGGTCGATGGGGGCGCTGGTGCGGGCACGCTGGTCCCTGGTGATTACTTCCCCACGCGATCTGCACACCGCCTACGCCTTGGAATCGGCGGTGGACGAAGTGGTGTTCGTGATCGGGCCGATTCTGGCAACGGTGTTGGCTACGGTAGTGGCCTCCCCCGCCGCGATTATCGCGTCGATTGTGGTTTCCCTTGGCGGTGGTTTCTGGTTTCTCTCCCTGCGCGAATCCGAACCGGCCCCGGCACAGACCGGGCCGATACGCCTGCGGCCGCAGCGGGCTGCGGCCGCACCGACGGCGGCACCCGCTGAGGCAGTCCCTGATGACAGCGGCATCCCCAATATCCCGGTGATGCGCATCCCCGCGATGTGGGCGGTTATCCTGGTGATCTTTTGTGTCGGCTTCCTCTTTGGCGGCACCGACGTGCCCACCATCGCGGTCGCTAAACAGCTCGGCTACGAGTCTTGGGCCGGGGTGGTGCTGGGATGTTTTGCGCTCGGTTCGCTGATTTCGGGGCTCATCTATGGGGTGCGCACGTGGACGTCCAGCCTGGAGTGGCGGTTCGTGATCGGCGTGATCGCGCTCGGTATCGGCTCCTCCCTTTTCCTTTTTATTTCTACGCTCCCGGTGCTGGCCGCGGTCATGTTCCTCACTGGTTTTGCGATTGCGCCGACCTTCGTCAACGCGAATGCGGTAGTGCAGCAGGTGGTTCACCCCAGCCGCCTAACCGAGGGACTCACCTGGACGGCGACCGCGAACTCTGCCGGATTCTCTATCGGGTCGTCGGTATCCGGGATCGTTATTGATATGTGGGGGCCGCACTCGGGTTTCGCCATCGCCATTGCGGGGGCCGTGCTGGCAAGTATCGTCGCCCTGGCAAGCATTAACGTGATTACGACGGCGCTCGCGCCCGCCCGCGCGCGGGCGGCAGCAGCCTGGCAAGGCTAGGCTCACACACAATGGGAGCGGTGAAAACACCGGCCATCGTTGTTCGATCCTTGTCCCTGTTCTCTGACCTCGTGCGCCGTCGCCGTCGCATACTTTGTTTTACTCGCGATTATGGGTATGCGATCTGGCCCACTACCAACTACAATCACAACGGGCATATCGACCAGAGCTGGCAAAGCCTAGGAACGAATAGCAAGGGAGGCATTACGGTGTCTAAGTTGCTTCCATCCAACAGCAGCAACCGGCACATTAAAGTTTGCGAAGACCGTCGTTTTTGGCGCGATTCCTGCTCAAGTTACCGCGGGTTTTGAAATGGGTCACTTATGTCTCTCTATACGCGGCAAGACCTATCGGGGTTCGAGTTTCCGTTTAGAGAGAGCAGATTTAGAGTTGCCGAGCCACGGCGTCGTCGCTCTTTTTGGACCCAATGGGGCGGGTAAGTCCACCACGATGACGCTCATCGCTGAACGCCCCGACGTCACCTTCCTTCCGCAGGCGGTGAGCCTACCCCGGCACGTGAAACTGACCGACTTTCTGCGGTATGCGGCGTATACCTACGGCCTGAAACGGCCCCACGCGGCGCGGGTTACCGAGGCCCTGGCTGCAACCGATATGCAGGAGTATGCGCAGCAACGTTTGGGGAGCCTCTCGGGCGGGCAGCAGCGGCGCGCTCTCATTGCGCAGACTTTAATGGCCGACCGTCCGATTGTTTTACTCGATGAGCCAACGGTCGGATTAGATGTGGACCAGCGGGAGAATTTCCAGGCCGTCCTGCGCACTATTAGCGAGGATCACCTAGTAATGATTTCCACGCATATTGTCGAAGATATTGCCGGTTTAGCCGACCATATCGTTATCCTCACCGACGGCGTTGTTCGCTTTGACGGGTCCGCTACCGCGTTCTACGGCGACCAGCCGCATAGCGCGCAGACGTTTATTTCCCGCTACCGGGAGCTGTCATGATCGCTCAGCTCCGCATTATCTTCACGACCGCATTCGCCCCGTGGGTAGCCGCGATTGGGGGCGTCCTGGCCGCCGTCGTCAACGGTTTTTCCCGCACACCCTTCTGGATCGGCGACCCTCTCCTCACCGCCGAATGGTGGGAGGCATCCTTCTATCTGCTGGCAATTCCCACCTGCGCCATGCTCGCATTTGATACGGCGGCCCAGACTGGGCCGGGCGCTACGAGCGTACTCTCCACGGGCCGGTTTACGGCGCGCTGGCGGGCGCAGCTACTTGCGGTGACGTGGGTATTGTCCGTCCTGCCGACGTTCGCGGCCTTCGTATATTTCAGTCTCCAATTCGAGGACTTCCGCTACACCGCACACACCCCCTACCTCCACATGGGTGGGGCACTCCTCGGCGTGCTCCTCATCTACGTCGCCAGCATGTGCATCGGGGTGGCGGCGTCGAAATATATCGCCCTCACCCTGGGGGCGATCGTGGGTCTCGTGGCGGCCCTGTCGAGTTTTTCCGAGGGTATCCGGGTTATTG
>JAEWHO010000074.1 GCA_023387755.1 Actinomycetes bacterium
GAACCGATCGCGGTAGCCGCCAGCAAGAAACGCCGCACGCCATGTTCATCAGCACCGGGCACGAACACCGTGTAGTACTTCAAGACCGCCGGCACAATCCCGGCCGCCCCATTGGTGGGGGCCGTAACTACCCGGTGACCAGCAGCGTTCTCCTCATTGACCGCGAGCGCATACAGGTTCACCCAATCCACTGCCCGCAACGGATCCTCCGCCTGCCCCAGGGGACCTGGGGAACCGCCCGCTGACAATTCGGCGTATAGCCGGGCCGCCCGGCGCGGCACATTCAACCCACCCGGCAGGATGCCGTCAGTGGCACAGCCGGCGTCAATACAGTCACTCATGGCGTCCCAGATGGCGTCCAGGTTCTTGTCCAGTTCCATGCGCGAGCGCAAGGTCTCTTCATTAGCGCGCACGACATCTGAGATCCGCAATTCGTCCCGGGCGCAACAGGCCAGCAGTTGTTCCGCACTCGCAAAGGGGTAGGGGGCGGGCGCGGCGTCGTCGTCGGCATCAGTGTGATCACCGGGGAGGGACCGCACGGCCGTTCCCTCCTCGGTGCCGGTCAGTTCCTCGGCCGGGATCTGCTCGACCACAAAGCCACCGCCAACGGAATAATAGGTGCGCTCCAAAAGGGGGCCGTCCGCGCCGTGCAGGGTAAAAGTGACGCCGTTGACGTGATAGTCCAGAACCGTGCCCGGCACCAACCGAACATCCTCGCTCGGATTGAAAGGAACAGCCAGTTCGCCGCCAACCAACAGTTCACCACTGGTGCTGACCCGTTCGACCAGATGGCGCACAATATCCATCGGCACATCATCCGGGCGGAACCCGGCCAGCCCCCACACCACGGCCCGGTCGGTGGCGTGCCCCCGGCCGGTGGCACCGAGCGAACCGTACAAATCGACGGTGAGAGCGGTGGGGGCGCTGGATGCGGTGAAGCCGGAAGCACCCGTCAGGGCGAGGCACTGCTGTGCAAAAGCATGGCCCGCTTTCATCGGGCCCACCGTATGTGACGACGAGGGCCCCACACCAATAGAGAATAGATCGGTGACCGACAGGGGGCGGGGGGCATCCTCGGCAGAGACAGCACCGGCATACATCGTGGCTGGCGAGTGGTCCTCAGCACTGGCTGGGCCGGGCATTACTGACATACGCCCGGGTGGATCCGTCATGATCTGTAAACCGTGTGGGAGGGTGTACGGTCCCACATGCGGGCGGGCGAGATGTTCTTCTACCGCACGCCCCGGATCGCGCGGGGTGGACTCCGCCTGATTATCAGACATCACAACCTCCTACAGGTGAGCTGGCAAACGTAGCCTGCAACATAGTGGCACGTTTCGAGGCACATTCCTAGTGTTTAGGTTGCGGAATTTCTAGCGTGCAGCACTCAGAGCTTTGCGGCCCGCGCAGACGCGAAGGCGACTACAGTGAAGAAGTAAGCAAAGAACAGGATTTACCCCATGAGTGCCGCTACTGTATCCCACCAGGATTCAGCCCCCGCAGAACCGATCCTTATTCTGACCGCGATGCCAGAAGAAGCCGCCCCCTTCGCCCACCGGGCCCAGGAGGCAGGCGAGAAAGTTCCCCGCCTGGAACGCGGAGTCGTGTTCTCCTTGCCCACCCACGACGCAGTGGTGGCAGTCACCGGGATCGGAGCCGTGAACGCGGCGGTGCGGTGCACCCAACTGGTAGAGCAACTGCAGCCCCGGCTGGTTGTTTCAGCCGGCAGCGCCGGCGGCCTGGGCCGCGATATTCGCATTGGCGACGTCGTCGTCGGGCAGTCCTACCGCTATCACATGGCCGACGCCACCGCATTTGGCTACGAACTGGGGCAAATCCCCGGAATGCCGCCCGCGTATCCGGGGGCGGAGCAGATCATCGACGCCGCCCGCACGCTGGCAGGAGATCATCGCCATGCTGCGGATGGACTGGGCCCTGCGGGCGAACTGGGCGCTGCCGGTGATGGAACCGCTGCACCTGGGAGCGCACCTACCATCCACTGTGGCGAGATCGTCTCGGGCGATTCGTTTATTGCTGCCCACCTCGTGGAACATGTGCGCACGGACTTCCCCGACGCTATCGCCACCGATATGGAGACGACGGCGCTCGCTCAAGCCTGCTGGCTGCTCAACGTACCCTTCGTATCCGTGCGGTCTATATCCGACCTGTGCCAAGCCGATGCCTCGGACTCCTTCCAGCTCTCGCTGGCACAGGTGGCGGATCGTAGCGCCGCAACGGCCCTATCCCTCGTGCAATACGCGGGGATCTAGGCTCACTAGAACCCGGCTTCCCGCACGACCTCAGTATCGACAGCCGCGCGGGGAGCACCTCAGCGGGTTTTTAAGCAGCGCCTAGCCAGCTTTCTCACTCAGCGCTTCCGACTCCTGCCCAATCGCCTCGACGAGGGCGGACTTCAACGTAGCCGCATAGAGTTCAATACCGGGGCCCCGCGGATGGGTGTGGTCGGGGCCAAGCAGATCCTGTTTGCCCGCGATGGCGGCATGCCAGTCGGCCACGAACACACGGCCCGCATAGCGTTCCTGCGCCGCGGAAATGGCCTCATTGGCACGCGGAATCCAAGAGTCAGCCTTCTTGGCGAACCCCGTCACGAATACCACCTTCCGTTCTGGCCCCAGTTGGTCCATGAGACGGTCAATTTGTTGATCTTTAATAATGCCGTTTGTGGCTAGGGCAATCACCACCACATCACCGAGTGTGCCCTTAGCGGCATGCTGGTCGATGATTGGCGGCAAGGCGGGCATAGCCCGGGAAACAGCGGCATCCACGGTGGCATTCGGCCAGGTTTGCACAATCCGCTTAGAAGAGGCCAACATAACAGAATCTCCGATGAAGGTGATTCGATGAGCCTTGGCCGGTTCCTGACTCCCCTCCCCGGGTGCAGTAGTTTCGTCCGGTTCGGTGGGAGGAGCAGCGGGCGGAGTGGGCGAATCCGAGTCCGCCGGTGCCGGCACGGTCGCATTATGTTCAGCGAGGTCCTTCTCCGCCTGCGCAATCTGCTGTTCCAAACTGGACATAGTCGGCGCAGTCGCGAAAGCCACCCCGCTCATCGCCACCATAACCATCGCGAGCGTGCCGGCCAGCAGATGGGTAACGCGCTGAGCAGTAGTTTGCCCAGTAAAGAGGTTCACGACGGCGGTGGAATCACCGCCGTCCGACGTCGTCGCCAATTTACGCGGGCCCGAACGCACCGCGGCCGCAGTATCGCGCACCCACCCACGGATGGTGGCGACAATACCGTTCTTGCGCATTGGGTTTTCGAGTAAGTGCAGGGATAGATGGGCAGCGAGGATCGACACCGCAGTAACGCCAAGGCCGATGGTCCACACCGAGGCATTGGGCCACTGATGACTAGCTAATACGAAGAGCGGCCAATGCCACAGATAGATACCGTAGGAACGCACACCAATCCACACCAGCGGCTTCCATTCCAGCACCCGCAACAGTAGACGTCCCGCCGTGGAATGCGCAGTAACTTCCGGCATGACGGCGCGGATAATGAGTGCCGCACACAGGGAGGCGGTGAGCAGACCCCACATATACAGGTGGCGGGAAGAATCCTCGAACAGGGTGGCAATAAGAATAATGCCGACGACGCCGAACCAGCCCAAAATACCCCACGGCAAACGGGCGAGCCGGCCCCGAAGTGAGGCGGAAGCGGGCGACGGGGCGGACGCAGGTCGCGGTGCAGAAGCCGGCGGCTGTGCGGGCACAGGTGACCGCGGCGGGCCTGCCAGGCGGTTGGACACCGGCATCTGGCGCGCTGCCGTGCGCGGGGTGGATGTGCTGGCCCGTCGGCGCAGCGGCGGAGCCACAATCATGGCCATCGCCGCCCCGATCATAAGCCCGAACATATGGGTATCGGTGCCGTAGTAGACACGCGAGACGTCAGCGCCGCAGAACACCGCCATCGCAATCGCCGACCCCACCGCAAGTACTACTGGAATCACCGCACGCCCCCGCATTCGCGCAATCAGCACGACGATAATCGGCCAAACCAAGTAGAACTGCTGCTCGATCGCGAGGGTCCACACGTTAGTGAGTAACAGCGGATCGGCGTCGGTGAAATAGTCGCCACCGCTCGCGATTTGGGCCCAGTTATAGGTGTAGGTGACCGCGGATAATGCCTGCATCCGCGCTTTCACCAGCGTGTCGGGCCCCACCAGTAGTCCCAGCGCGAGGGAAATAATAACGACGACGACGAGGGCCGGCAGAAGCCGGCGGATCCGCCGCAGCCAGAAGGCGCGCAAGTCAATGCCGCCGCGGCACTGATACTCGTGCAGGAGCAGGCGGGTGATGAGATAGCCGGAAATGACGAAGAACACGTCTACGCCAATGAGGCCCGCCCGCATGTGCCCAGGAAACAGATGGTAGACCAGCACCATCAAGGCTGCCGGTGCGCGCATACCGTCAAGGCCGGGCAGGTGTATCCGCCGGCGAGGCCGGCAGGATCGCGCGGGAGAATGCGAGCCTGCAGGAAGCGTCACAGAGTCATCCTTTCCTAGAGTACGTGAGCGTCCCGGCGTCGAACGTCGGAAGGGGCGAGAATGGCCCACCAACCCCTTGATTTACCGTTTCCCAGTGTTGCACTCCAAAACCGCAAGTGTCGAATAACCCCGGGGTGATTCCTCCACAAGAGGTATTACCCCGGGGTGGGACGGCGGCCTGCTATAACTGACCTACCTGCCGCATAAAAACGCGGTGGCCGACTACTCGGTTCCGATCGCCTCCAACGGCGACGTGCGGGCAGCCTGGCGCGCTGGGAGCAGTGCTGCGATCAGTGCCGTCAGGGCCGCTACCACCACGATGCCCAGGAGCCATGGCCAGGCTGGGTCAGGCTGGAACTGCCAGTCAATACCGCGCGAGAGTAGGTAGGCGCCGGCCAACCCTTCGGTTAGTCCCAGGGCCAGGCCGATTACAACGGCCACGCCGGTAGTGAGCAGAGCTTCCAGCGAAATCATGCGGCGCATCTGCCGACGGGTGAATCCGAGCGCGCGCAACAGGCCCGATTCGCGACGCCGCTCCGCCACTGACAACGCCAAGGTGTTCGACACCCCCACCGCTGCGATCACGACGGAGGCTCCCAGAAGTGCCAGGATCACCACCATCATCATCTGGAGAGCTTCCAGCCACTGCAGGCGGGAGGTGGCACCGTCAAAGACCTGCACCTGGGTTCCCAAGCCTTCAAGTTTCTTAGTGAGTTCCTTAACTTCACCGGCAGCAACGCTGTTATCGAGACGGATAATGATCGCGCCAGGACGGTGGCTAAGTTGGCTCATCGTAGTCGGCGATACCCAGCCGACCGTGCCCTTAATACCGTGGTGAGACAGTCCCTTCAGCTGCAGGGATGTGCTGTCTTGGGTGATGGTGACCCTCTCGCCGTCGTCGAAACCAAACTGCCGGTTGCTGTAGGAGATGAGCTCACCATCGCCCGGCAGGGTGAGTGGGGAGCGGGCCAACTCGTTGATGCCCTCATCGAAAGCCAGGATGGGTACCGTATCAGCGGCCTCATCTCCCCCGACCTTCACGTGGGCAACGTCCACGAGCGCTGCTTTCTCAACGTGTTTTAGTTGCTCCACAGTAGCGAGTTCATCGGCTCCGAGGTCCATACCGACGGCAACAAGATCGAGGGGGCGTTCCTTATCGAGTTCGGCCTCCGCCGTGCGTTGCAAACTGAAACGCCCGACGACGACGGTCGTCACCAAAGCGATACCCACAATCAAGGCAGCTGCAGTAGCGACGGTCCGGGACCGGTTACGCTCCACATTGGCGACCGCCAACTCCGCCGGCGCCGACGCGCGCTTCCAACCCACTGTTAATACCCGCACCAATACCGGAACGAGCAGGGGTGAGATCAACACGACGCCGATAAAGAGTAGGCCACCGAAGCCCACGCCTGCCTCCAGCTTGTGGGAGCTCACCGCATAGGCGAGGCCGCCCGCGCCCACCAGGAAGATGAGAACCGCGAGGATGCGCGTCCACCGGATACGGTGGGCGCCGTCGTCGTCGGCACTGCCCGGCTCAACGGGACGCAGCGCTGCCAACGGAGCCACGCGGGTGGCACGGCGGGCCGGGCTAATCGAGCACAGCAGGCCGAGGATAACCCCCACAGCGAGGCCCGCGACGGCGGGGAGAGCGAGATCAGCCAGGGTGACCGGTAGGGACATGAGGGGGAAGAGAGTCCAGGTGAGTAGCACACCAAGGCCCGCCCCCAACAGTGCCGAGATCAGCGATACGATGAGCGCTTCAGCTATGACCAGACGGCGCACCTGGCGCTGGGAGGCACCGATACAGCGTAGGAGCGCCAACTCACGGGTGCGTTGAACAACGAGTACCTGGAAGGTCAGCGATACGACCATACCCGCGACGATTAAGGCGATAAGCGCGAAGGTGAACGCCACGACGCCACCCACCAAGGCTCCCCCGCCCTGCTCATCAAGGAAAGCCTTGAGGGATTCCTGGATGGTTTGAAACTCTTCTAGCCCCTCCCGTGGCGCATTCTTCACTGGCGCTGAGGCTTGGACCGTAGCTTTAACAGCATCCGCGCCCCCCGGGCCGGATACGAAGAGAAAGGTCTTGTAGAAGTTGCCATTTGCTACGGACACGAGCGTCGGGGTGGTAAGGACCATGGTTTGGCTATCGAAGGGTCCTTCCTCGAAGAGGCCCGATACCGTGAGTTTCTTAGCCGCGGCACCACCGGTCCCGTTGATCGACACTTCGCTGCCGACGCCAACAGCCAGGCCCTTAGCCAAAGCCGGCGTTAAGGCGATCTCATTATCGGCGGTGGGAAGAGTACCTTCAATAGCCTTCTGGGAGCGCTGTTTCTCCCCGATCAGGTTGAACGCCAACGTGTGCGAGACGTTGCTGCCCGCAACGATTTCAACCCGCGATGACATGCTGAAATCAGCAGCGCTGACCTCCGGTAGGTCCCGTAGTTGCTCCGCGAGAGCTTCACATTTACGGGCATAACCGGCGTCGATATCATCGGCTTGCATGATGTGGCATTCAGCCACCACCTGCGTATTCTGCATGGGGGTGAGCCAGATTTGCCGCATCAGGCCGGTGAGGGCGGCCGGCAAGCTGAGGGTTAAAACCACGAATGCCACCGACATCATAATGGCGACGACCGTGGCGATCATACGGCCTGGTTTGCGCCGTAAATTGCCTCGTAAAACGTCCTTCATCGCTGCGCCTCCCCAGTATCATGACCGCGGGTAGCCTGGCCGCGAGGAACCGGGCCCCCAATTGAATGGCCTTCGGCACCGCGACGGGGAGCGGCCGCGTTATCGGCGACGATCCTGCCATCTTCCATGTGGATGACGCGGTCTCCCATAGCGGCAGCATCCGGATCATGAGTGACCATGAGGACTGTTTGCCCAAGATTATCGACGGCAGTACGTAGCAGATTCAGTACCTCAGCGGATGAGGCAGAGTCGAGGTTGCCGGTTGGCTCATCGGCGATCAGCACTGCTGGGCGGCTGAGCAATGCGCGGGCGACGGCGACGCGCTGCTGTTGACCACCGGAAAGCTCGTGGGGGCGATGCTTGAGGCGTTCGGTCAGGCCCAGCGCGCGCGTGAGCTCATCGAACCAGGCCCGGTCAACACTGGTGCGGGCCATGCGGGTGGGCAGGAGAATATTCTGTTCCGCCGTCATGGTAGGCAAGAGGTTGAAAGCCTGGAAGACGTAGCCGATACGGTCACGGCGGAAACGAGACAGCTCGGCATCCTTCATGACGGTGACGTCGTGCCCATCGACGACGATACGTCCGCTAGTAGCCGAATCGAGTCCTGAAACGCAGTGGAGGAAGGTCGATTTACCCGAGCCCGACGGGCCCATCAGCGAAGTGAACTGGCCAGCATAAATATCAATGGAGACGTTATTGACAGCCGTCACCTGTGCATCTTTTTTGCCATAAATCTTAGTGAGTTGTTCCGTACGAATTGCTACTGGCACAGCCTGGGACGAGATAGGTGTTGTCATATCTCCACTGTGGGATAGAACCGTGTGTAGCACATCGTCAAGAAGGGCAAGATTTCGCACTTTATACGCCACTCCTATCCTCCCTAGGAGGGAGTGGTACCGGCCCAAAAGAACCATGGCAGGGGATACGGGTGAGGCAGGCTAGCCGGTTGAGGGAGTGAATGGGTGGTCCTGAGCTGGCCGATTGGGCCTGTGGATGAAGACAGGCAGCGCGGAGCAGGTGGGTCTGCGGGCGGGTCACCAGAGACCCGGCTAAGATGTAGACACCGTCAGGCCTACCGTCCCCGATCTCGGAGCAGTCGATGACTACCCCACCCAACCAGCCCGACCGTGGTGCCAAGGCTAACCACGCAGCGGAGCCTAAACTAGCAGCAGCGGAAGCACGGCCAGATTCAGCAACGCAGACTAATTCAGCAGCGCAGCCTGATTCGAATAGCACCGTTGGCACGGACTCCACTGGCAAGCCACCCCGCCCGCGTGAAGGGCGCGCCCCGGCACCCGCTAAATCCCCGCTTATTATCGTGCTGCTGGTGCTCCTCGGACTACTGCTTGTGGCCCTGGGATTCATGATGGGACGCTGGGTAGCGTCCCCAACTCAGACGGATGCCAGCCCCGCGGCCGACAGGCCGGCGGCGTCGTCGGACACCAAGGGCAATTCCACTGCGGCCCCGACTCAAGCACCGACCGTATCCCAAGAAATTCTCGATCTACTGCGGGCACAACCTAAACGGGAAGCCAATGATCCTTTCGCTAAGGGGAAGGTGGACGCACCCGTGGTGATGGTCGAGTACTCGGATTTTTCGTGCCCCTTCTGCGCGAATTTCGCCAACACCACCGAAAAGCAACTACAGCAACTCATCGACGACGGCACCCTGCGCGTAGAATGGCGCGACCTGGCCCTCTTCCCCGAAGGCCAAACTACTGCGGCTGCCGCCCATGCTGCCGCCGCACAGGGGAAATTCTGGGAGTTCCACGATGCCGTATTTGCCGACCACAGTGGTAACGGACATCCGAGCTACACCGAGGATCAATACGTAGAATTCGCGAAAACTGCGGGCGTGCCTGATCTCGACGCTTTCAGAGCAGCGCTGCAGGACGATACCAATCTGCAGACGGTGAAGGACAACACTGATACCGTCATCCGCACACTGGGCCTGACTGGAACACCGGCCTTTATTATTAATGACGCCGTGATTTCCGGAGCGCAGCCCGCCGACGTTTTCCTACAAACCATCAAGGATCAGCGAGAACTGGTAGGCAAGTAGTGGACCTCATGACCGGGCTGGGGCTCTCCAGTGCCGCTGGCCTCAACGCATACATACCGATCCTCGTGCTCGGGCTCATGGACCGGTACACGAGCTTTGTGGACCTCCCCGTCGGCTGGGACTGGCTTGCCCATCCCGTCACGCTCATTACTGCGGGGGTGCTGTGTGCGGTAGAAATTGTGGCGGACAAGATTCCGGCGGTTGATAGCGTTAACGACGTCATTCAAACTTTCATCCGACCCACCGCCGGCGGTTTAGTGTTCGCCTCCGGTGTGGGGGAACCTGTGCGCCTGGATGGGAACTTCAACTCCACCAGTATCATCATGGCAGTAATTGGGGCCGTCGTGGCGTTCGTGGTGCATCTAGGGAAATCAACGACCCGGCCGGTGGCGAACGTAGCGACGGCAGGCTTTGCCGCACCGATACTTTCGGCCGGGGAAGATGGCACCTCACTCGCCCTAGCTTTCGCCGCGATCTTCGCGCCGTTTATTGGTTTACTACTAATCGTCGCGGTGATTGGGATGTGGCTGTGGCTGCGGCGCGCGCGGCGATCGATGCGTCGGGCGCTGCAGCCTGAGCGATCAGGCGGGACAACTGATCGATACCCCCCGGAAAATCATTCCACGCCGCCGCAATCACCGCGGCGGTAACCCGGTTGGCATAGCTGGCGGCAGCCACTGCAGGGTTACCTTCCACAATTAAACGATGCGCGAAAGTCGCCAAGAAAGTATCCCCCGCATCCAGGCCCGCCACTGCCGGTACCGGCGACACCTGGAGGTGCGTCGGGCCGGAGGGCCATTCGCCCCGCTCATCACGTTCCATAACTAGGCAGCCATTCTCAGCCTGGGTGATGATGATAATTCGGGCGGCAGTAGAGGCGGCTAAGAATCGCGCCAGCCGGCTGCCCTCGGGAATGAATTGGGCCGAGGCAGCAATAATATCGGCCTGACGAAAGGGTGCCACCCGGCGTTGGTACGCCCGCGAGGTGGGCACGAAAATATCCGGTGTTACCGCCTGCAAATCGACCGCCGTCGTCAACGGTGAATCTGCTGCGGATCCGAGCAACTCAGGAGCAATATTCGGATCGGTAATGACAAGGAGGTCCGCATCGGCCAACTCCGGCTGGAGGTCATCGGCCTGTACACTCAAGGGGCGGTCGTCACCGGGATCCTCCATGATGTGGCAGTGGCCGTCGGGGTCGCATAAGACGACGGCGCGAGGGGTGCGCTGCAAAATCCGCGGACACAGATGGGTGGAAATACGAAAGCGGAACGCCTGCGTATCGACCAGCGCGGTCGGATAATCTTCGCCCAAGGGGGCAGCCAAAAATACCTCATTACCCAACGCCGCCAAGGTACGCGCGGAAGCGAAAGCCGCGCCGCCCACAAAATGCCGAATTCCCTCAGTGCGTGTCGGTACAGGGCTGGCCTGGACCGGGAATGCCTGAATGGGCACAGCCGTACGCTGATGGACCCGCCCCACGACAATACACTTCATACATCCTCCCGCACCGTTGCGGCATGGCTGCGAAGGCTGTCTAGATCAGCCTCCTTTCAGCCCACTGTAACCGCAAAACTACGCAACCGGGCCCATTTTGGTTACGGTCAAATGCTAGGGGCGCAGGGCACCCCACGATGATGAGGCTCATCATCAGGCCGCCCCATGCCCCGGGAGGGACGTCAGAGGTATGGCCGCGGCTAGGACACCGGGAACGAATCCGCTAGCCGCGCAGCACCACCGAAACCTCAGCAGCCTTCACACTGGCCATCATCCATACGCCCACGTCAATCCCAAGCGACCGGACCGAGCCAAGCGTTAAATCCGCATAAATGATGTGCGATGTATCGCGAATCCGCAGCGCCACGCGCGCCAATCGACCAGCCTGCTCCACGCCCATAACTCGCACCCGCATAAGGTTGCGTGGCGATCCCTGCGGGACCTGATCCGCAGGATAGAGGGAAACTGCGGACGGGGCGAAGAGAGCCACCGCCTCCACGCCAGGGCGGGCCTCGTCGTCGACAACCCCAACAATCGCGACCGGGCCTGCATCAACCTGCAATAGATCTTCTTGAGGCAAAGCTTGAGCCTGCCCCATCACCATGTTCATGCCGGCGAGCGCAGCTGTGAAAGGCGTGCGGGGGCGAGTGAGGGTTTCCTGCGCTGGCCCCTCCTCCACTACGGCACCGTCCTCCAACACCACCACCCGATGGGCGAGACGAGCCACATCCAGCAGATTATGGGTAACGACGACGACGGTAGCGGGATGGTCGGCGAAACGCTGGGCCAGGAGGGAACGCATCGCTGCCGCCGCATCGACATCCAGGGCAGCCATGGGCTCATCTAAGAACAGCACAGCCGGATCGACCGCGAGCGCCCGCGCCAAAGCCACCCGCGCAGCCTGGCCACCCGAGAGTTGCCACGGGCGACGCTCCGCCAGATGCCCGCAGCCCACAGCTTGTAATTCCTGAGCGGCCCGCGCCCGCGCATCCTTTGCAGAGACACCGCGCGCCCGCAGCCCAAACGCAACATTATCGAGTGCCGTGAGATGGGGGAAGAGCAAAGGCCGCTGGGTCAGCAAAGAAATACCGCGCTTCCGGGCCGGGGTGCGACGCGCCCCCCTATCCAGGGTGCGCTCCCCTACCGTCAACGTGGAACCCGGCGCATCCAACAGGCCAGCCATAGCCTGCACGCACGTAGATTTACCCGACCCGTTACGGCCCAGCAATGCGGTGACTGTACCGGCCGGGACCTCCAACTCAACATCAACGTGACGTTCGGGCACCACCACATGGGCGGTAAGACGTTCCGGCGGGTGGACTGGGCTATCGCTCGCCGCCCGCGCATCCGGGGAAGAGACGCTCTTTTTGGCGGTAGCTACCTCGACTGCAGCCGCATTCTCAGCAGCCACCTTCTCAGCAGCCACCTTCCCCGTAGCCACCCCGCTGGGACGCGACGAGACTGAGGCTTCGTCGTCGTCGGAAGAAACAGGGGCGCGGGTAGTGCTGCGCTGCTGCCAGGCGGTCACCGCGACCACACAAATCGCTACCCCAATCAGCACCGCAGCCAGGGCGAGCGCGATCTCCGGGTCGGTTTCACGCTCCAGATAAATCTCCAACGGCATCGTTCGGGTGACGCCCGCTAACGATCCCGCGAACGTAAGCGTGGCACCAAACTCTCCCAGCGAGCGAGCCAGCGCGAGTGCCGTGCCCTGCAGGATCGCCGGGAGCACCAGAGGCAGAGTGACCCGCGTCAAAATACGAGTCGGGCCCGCGCCAAGGGTCGCCGCAATCGCTTCATGACCCTGCTCGCGGACCTGTAGCGCCCCCTGTAGGGCGACCACTAGGAACGGCATAGACACGAAGGTTTGCGCCAGCACCACCGCCGTCGTCGTGAACCCAATCTGAATTCCAACGCTATCGAGCCAGGCCCCCACCAAGCCGCGCCGCCCGAAGGTCTGCAGCAGCGCCAAACCCGCCACCACCGGGGGCAGCGCCATAGGGAGGAGTACGACGACGCGGGCTACCTTCACGCCCGGCCAACGCCGGGCCAACACGATAGCCGTAGGGATCCCGAGCACAACCGACAACGCCGTCGACAACAAACACGTACGCAGCGACAACCACAGCGCCGCACGAGCATTGTCCTCCGCCATAATCGACGGAATCTTCGCCCACGGGACCCGCGCGGACAAACCAACCAACGGCAACACCAAGGCCGTAAGGCCCAAAGCCGCCAACACAAATAACCACGCCGGCACCGTGCCGCGGCGCAACGTCTCAGGCATATCTACCGCTCCTACGCCACACCGGCCGGGCCGCTAACGCGACCCGACCGGGAGCTATGAGACTACTTCGTGGCGTCAGCGCCCGCGCCGAAACCGTACGAGGCGAGTACCTCTTGCCCGTGAGCAGATAAGACCAGATCCATGAAGGCTTTCGCGGCCGGGTTCGACTCACTCGCCGTTGTCAGCGCGATCGGGTAGCGGTTGACCACCTTATCGGCACCTTCCACCGGGATGATTTCAACCTTGTCGCCGGCAGCCTTCGCATCGGTGGTGTAAACAAGGCCAGCATCAGCCTCGCCGGCTTCCACCTTGCCGCGCACATCGGTGACCTTCTGTTCCTCAGAGACCGGCTTCAGCGTAACTCCCAAATCTGCGGCGAGCTTCTCGGTGGCGTTGCCACAGGGCACACCCTTAGCGCACACGACCAAGCGGGCATTATCGAGGGAAGCATCCAGCCCGGTGACCTTGGCAGGGTTACCGGCCGGAACGATAAGGGTGAGCACATTGGTAGCGAACTCCTTCGGCTCGCCCACGAGCTTGCTCTCCGACGCACGAGTCATGTTCTTCTCATCGGCGGAGGCGAACACATCAGCGGGGGCCCCCTCAGACATCTGATCCACTAGCGTGGAGGAACCCTCGAAGGAGAACGTAATATCCAGGCCCGGGTTGTCTTTCTTCAACTCGTCACCGAGTTCAGTGAAAGCCTTATTGAGGGAGGCGGCCGCAAAAACAACCACCTTCCCCGACAGTTCCGAGCCGCCCGTGGTGCCGGCGGTGGCCGGGCTCGACGACGGGGCGCCGGCATTGCCGCCGCCCGAACAAGCAGCCACAAACATGCAGGCCGAGGCAACCGCCGCCGTAGCGAATGTACGTAAAGATTTCATGCGAATGTTGTCCATCGATCGGTTCCAGTCGCCAGCCCAAACAGCACACACCTCGTGCACCGAGCCGGTCCGCACCCCTCTCGACGGCTTCTTCATAAGCCTGAGAGTGCTAGATACGAGTATTGCGTGTTTGGCGCGAAACAGCACATCTGACCTATTTCAAGACGCGCGTGTGCTGACCGCGCGAGATGCCCGCCACCGAGCGGGCAGGGCCTTTCTGCGGTGGTGGGACAGGTTCTGTTCCTTGTGCTCAGGAAAACTACCTTCTTTCAAGCGCCTGGCGGCGACCACAGATTGAGACGAATCCCGAGCTACTACGGAAAGGTGGACAGAGCGAAAAAATCCTCGCGCGAGTCGGATCGCATGTGGTAGCCTCCACAGCGTCAGGTTGTCTGACATCTCATCTAACGGAGCGTGCCATTGCAGTCACGCAAAGAAGTAGCCATGCCACCGCACACCCAACACAGCTTCCGGCGAGGCCTCAGTGCAATCGCCGCAATAACCCTCATGTCTGCGAGCCTCACCTCACTCTCCTGGGCTACCGGAGACGAGGCTCAGAGCCAGCAGTTGCCAGACAATATTTCTGTTGAAGAAATCCCTGAACAGAGCGGGGCCGTGCCCGTCCCAACCGAGGGAGAGGTTGAGAAGACGAGTTCAACGAGCGTCACCAGCGCACCATCTATAGATAGGAGCGCCCCGCAGGGGGCGGCGTCGTCGGAAAAAAACGACACCCCCCGGATGCTCAACCTCACAATCACTCGCACAGACGATCTCGGGCCCACGGTGTATGCCGGCGACCGGCTCACCTTCGACATCAACTACACCAACACCACCGACCGTGCGCTGACCGCTTTCCCGCGCACTTCAAACCTTAGCAATGTAGCCGTCACGCCCAACTCGGGGGCCTGCCGGTGGGCAAACCTCCAGCCGGGCGATACCAAAACGTGCCATAGCGGCTACTACCAGGTCCGTGCTGATGACGTTAATGCCGGCACCTTTACACCCACTGCAACCTTCGACGCCACGGCCGACCGCAACGGCACCGACATACTCGATGCCGGGATCGTAGTGGAAGGTGCAACCATTGAAGTGAAGGACGGCGAACGCCCCGCCACCCCAGATCCCTCCGAGATTCCCACCAATCGCTCCCCCGGCGAACCCGTAGTCCTCGCGCGCAGTGGTGAAAAGGGCTTCGAATGTTACCGTATCCCCGCTCTCACCACCGCCACAAACGGCTGGATCCTCGCCGCCTGGGACGGGCGCCCCGGTGGATGCGGCGACGCCCCCAACCCCAACTCCATCGTCCAACGGATCTCCAAGGATGGAGGGAAGTCCTGGCTCCCCCAGAAAGTGGTGGCCGCAGGGAAACCCGGTGACAGCAAGCACGGCTACTCCGACCCTTCCTACGTCACCGACCGGGAAACCGGCGAGATCTTCATGTTCTTCGTGAAATCCTACGATAACGGCATCTTTCGTCCCCACCCCGGGGTTGACCCCGACGACCGGCAAGTACTACACGCCGCCGTCATGTCATCGAAAGATAATGGCGAAACCTGGAGCGAACCGCGCGTCATCACCGCCGATATCACCGGCGACCCCGCCACCTGGGCGGGCCGCTTCGCCGCCTCTGGAGAGGGAATCCAACTGCGGTACGGTCCCCACGCCGGGAGGCTCGTGCAGCAGTACACGGTCCGTATCGGTACCACGTTCAAAGCAGTATCGGTGTACTCCGATGATCATGGTGCCAGCTGGCAGGCCGGCGAACCCTTCGGGACAGCCATGGATGAAAATAAAGTGGTGGAGCTGTCCGACGGTCGCCTGATGGTAAACTCGCGGACCTCCAACGGCACCCAGCAACTCCGTAAAGTTGCGATTTCTGAGGACGGCGGGCAAACCTACGGCCCGGTGCGGCTCGAATCCCAACTACTCGATCCCCGCAACAACGCCTCCATCATCCGGGCTTTCCCGAATGCTCCCCAAGGATCCGCCGAAGCAAAAATCCTGCTCTTCTCCAACGCTCACGCAACCTCACGCGTAAACGGCACCGTCCATGTCTCCTTCGACGACGGTGCCACCTGGAGCCAACGCAAGGTTTTCGAACCCGGAACCATGCAGTACTCAACCCTCACCCCGCTGCCACAAGCAGGGCACTACGGGCTCCTATACGAGCACCCTAACGGGGCAATCTCCTACACGGAGATCACGCTCGACTGGCTCGGCCTGATGCCGCTTGTGCCAGGTGGAGTCGCCCGCGACGTGTACCGTGGTGGAAACCTGATCACTCTCAACGTGGCAAACCTGTCTCCCAACACCATCACGGGTGCTACCCTCACCGCGACCGCGCCCAAGGGCTGGGCTTGGCAGCAAGACAGCAGGATCGAAGAAGAGGTCTCGCTCCCGGTTGACACCATTGCAGCGAACGGCACGTTCACGACGCGCGCAAAACTACTTGTCCCCGCTGGGACAGACCCGGGCGAGGTTACCATCCCCGTCACAGTCCACCACGACGGCAAGGAGGCACACGGCAGTGTAACGGTGACTGTCATGCTGAAAGAAAACGAGCGTGCCTCGCATTGTGCTGCCAACGTCAGTGTCGCCAATGAAGCGGATCTCCCCGCCGAAATGGTGAACGAGCAAACCCCCGTATCCAATATGCTCGACGGCGACCCCACCACTATGTGGCATACGCCGTGGGCAGGCATCACGCTGCCCCTGGATGTTGACTTTGTTGTTCCACGTGAACCAGGCTTGACGAAAGCTCAGTTCCTGCCCCGCGCCTCCGGGGATAACGGGCGCATCGAGACGATGGAGATCTACCTCTTGGAGGGAGGTAAAGAAACCCCCATCGGTGGAGGTCAAGTTCCGCGCAACGGGGATGTGCCGATTGCTCTCCCGGAAGGATACGACACAGCTTCCACAGAGCCGCTGACTATCCGTGCCCGTATCACCTCAACGCTCGGTAATGTAAAGAATAAATGGGTGTCGGTGGCGGAGGCCTGCTTCCGTTTGACAGACCAGACGCCGCCCAGCCACGATGAGGTCGAACCGACGCCACTGGAACCGGCACTGCCCGTCCCAGGACCAACTCCGTCAACCCCCACCCCGACTGAGCCAACTCCCTCCGAACCCGCTCCGACGATCCCTGTCCCGACAGATCCGACGCCTACCGACCCGACCCCCACGGCATCGACACCTCCCACACCAGCTCCATCCGCCACGGCGGGTCCGATCACTCCGGGCCTGCCCGTCACCGGTAGTGAGATTGCCGGCTTGGTTACGCTTGCAGTCCTAATG